>JAUUYK010000005.1 GCA_030588285.1 Kiritimatiellales bacterium | reverse complement strand
GGCCCAGGACAAATGGTTAAAGAATTCGACGAAATCGTTTTCAGTGCCCCGGTCGGCGTAGTACAAGGCCCCGTTAAAACCCAGTTCGGTTATCACCTGCTGGAAGTCACGCAGCGCGCGGACTAAGAATAAGGTCTCCCACAAAATCACGAAACCACTAAGATCTATATCTTGGTGGTTTT
Organism: Kiritimatiellales bacterium; assembly: GCA_030588285.1. The sequence goes on along the minus strand of JAUUYK010000005.1, from coordinate 11,664 downwards.
TTTAGTTCTTCTCCGGCGGAACCAATCCAAATTTACGATAGGCCAAGGCCGTGGCAACACGGCCTTGTGCTGTTCGTTGCAGATAGCCTTCTTGGATTAGATAGGGTTCGTGAACTTCTTCGATCGTGTCGGATTCTTCGCCGACCGAGACCGATACAGAATTGAGCCCAACCGGACCGCCACCAAATTTTTCAATGATGCAAGAGAGAATGCGTTTATCCATCTCCTCCAACCCGTCGTCATCGATATCCAACAGGGTGAGCGCTTTATCCGCAATTTCGCGGGTGATGATGTTGTCGGCTTTGACCTGCGCATAATCGCGAGCACGGCGTAGCAGATTGTTGGCAATACGCGGGGTGCCACGCGAGCGCGAGGCAATTTCCATCGCACCGCCGTCGGCGAGTTCCACCTTTAAAATTTTTGCCGACCGTTTAATGATGATGGCCAGCGTCGCGGCATCGTAATAATCGAGGCGATTTACCAAGCCAAACCGCGAACGCATCGGCGCCGAGAGCATGCCCGCGCGCGTCGTTGCTCCAATTAAGGTGAAGGGCTGAATATTGAGCCGCACCGAGCGAGCGTTCGGCCCTTGATCAATGACGATATCGATCACAAAATCTTCCATCGCGGAATAAAGATACTCCTCCACCGAACGCTGCATCCGGTGGATTTCGTCGATGAATAAAACGTCGCCACGTTCCAGGCTGGTTAGCAACCCAGCGAGGTCAGACGGCTTATCGATTACAGGTCCTGACGTGCATTTAATGCCGGCCTCCATGGAGTCGGCCAAAATGTAGGAGAGTGTAGTTTTTCCCAGACCGGGGGGGCCGGAGAGTAAAACGTGGTCGAGCACATCGTTGCGCTCGCGGGCCGCCTGCACAAAAAGCTCTAGCCTTTCGCGGATTTTATTCTGGCCGGTAAAATCTTTAAAGCGCGAAGGACGCAACTTTTGTTCGAATTCCTGATCGGGGGTAATAATTTCGTTGTTCATAGATAGGAAGAGGTAGCCATAAATGAACCCTGATTGCCACGAAATACTAACCCGTTTCCGAATTGTTCTAAAGCGGACTACTTCATGAGTGCCATGCGAATGAGATCTTCGACGGTCATTTCGGGGGTGAGTTTTTTGGCAATTGAGGTCACCATTTTAGTGGCATTATCAGATTTTTGGCCCAGAGCGGTGAGAGCGAGAGCGGCATCGCGTAGGCGGGTGTCGCCGGGGGCGGTGTCGGGCGATGCAAAGGCATCGAGCTGTTCGCCTTGATCAAATTTGTCGCGCAATTCCACCACAATGCGTTCCGCGGTTTTTTTGCCGATCCCAGAGATGGAGGAGATCCGTTTGATGTCGCCATGAATGACGGCGCTTTTGAGTTCGCGTACGGGCAACCCGCTGAGAGCGCTGACGGCCAACTTGGGGCCGACGCCGCTGATGGTGAGCAGTCGGGTAAACATTTCGCGTTCCTCTTCGGTGCAAAAACCAAATAGTTTTTGGGAGGCATCGGTAATGTGATGATAGGTGAGAATTCGACAGGTTTCGCCTTGGAGCGGGAGTTGATCGTAGCTACTAAGGGGGATTGTAACTTCGTATCCAACACCACCGACATTCATTACAATGCGTGCGAGGTGCTTGCTATCTAGGTTGCCTTCAAGAAATGTAATCATCTAAAGATGGTGCAGTAACTGGAGGAAGGAATACAGCCTTTTTTGGCACTCTTCCGCGGGCCGTATTACATCCCAGCTGACAGCGGTGCATTCCGATGTAATCCATGAGCGGATCGTTTGTCATTGTGGTATGATAGACATCCAGCGATATACGCAGCAAGTTGACGACATTAGACCAGTCATCAAACTCGCGGCGAATATCTTCTAGAATAACCCATCATATTCAACTCGTAAAGCTCGAGCCATGGAAAGGACAATGGGGCGAAAACCAAACGCTGTTAATCCGTATTCTAAAACTCATCGGTGACCCCCTTTTTAGCTAGAACATGTTTATATGAATTTGCATAATCACCGATCGTAGTAATAACGGCGACATTGTAGTCAAATGCAGTACAATATCGAGAGTTCACTCGCCCATCTTTAAATCGATCTATATTACCGTTTAAGTTACTCACCGTTTTAATCAAATCATTCCTGTTACCAGAGCTACCGGATCTTGACTTGCACTCCAAGAAATCGTACCTCCTCCATTTCCATCTGGCGACACTCCGGGAACATATTCTGTAACAGGAGTCGGAGTCATATCAGCAATGTCATCGTTACCCGGTCCAACAATATTACCGCTCGAATCAGTATACTCAGCCGTTACCCCGACCTCCGTCTGCCCAGAATCAAAACTCCAACTATTTGGCGAAGCATCTAATGCATCAATCTGATCAGCAAAAACCGAATCTTGAACATACAGATCCATAATCGCTATAAAGTCATTATCAGGCATCGACACCCAGTCAACCGTCAATCCCAGAGGGTCAAAAGCATTAATCGGATTACAATGCACATAGCAATAGACGTTCGGACCGCCGCCATAGCCGATGGGGTCTCTCGTTAGGAAGGTGCCGGTTTCGAGGTCGCGGAAGCGCATGCCTTCGCCTCGGATGAATTCGGTTTCGGGGAGGTGTGTGCTTGAAGGCTGGCTGGAAGCCTGCGATACACCGCTGTATTCCTGAATGGCGAGCCCGCCGTCGAAGACGCAGTACATGTGGTCGGTTCCACCGCCTACCGTGGGCGTTCCTCGATAATACCGGAGGGAGCGGTAGTCGTATCTGAACTCACTACGGGTATCCTCAATATTAACGATGACCACACTGGTTAGGGGGAATTCGGAAGCGGGACCACAGTAGTGGTGGTGCCCTTGCCAGGCCTCGGTACAGGCGTCCAAAAGCCGGTTGTCGGCATCGCAGATGATGGATGGTGACGTGATTCGTTGGTTGTTGGCTCGAGAGCCACGCTCGGGTAATCGTGGTTTTCAAAGGAAGGGTCAGCCGATCCGGGGAACGGTGATCATGCTTGATTAACGCTCCTTTTGGCGACCGGTCAACTGATATCTAGAGGGTTAAATAATTTCCAATTCATGCCACAATGGAACATCTAAACGGACCGCCGGCGATTGAGTCGGAACACTTGACTCGAGTGAAAGGAGTTGCATGGCTAAATTGCGGGGGTAGAAAGGGTTGCAATCCGGTTAAAAATAGTTATGTTCGCGCCTCATTTTGAAGGTTTTGGAGAAAAACGAATGGCTCAGGAAATTAGAAATATTGCGATTATCGCCCATGTTGACCACGGTAAAACTACGCTGGTTGATGAGATCATTAAACAGGCTCATCTGTTCCGTGATAACGAGGAAATGCAGGAGTGCATGCTCGACAGTAACGACCTGGAACGCGAACGCGGTATCACGATCCTTTCAAAAAACATCAGCGTTAACTATAAGGGTGTAAAGATCAACGTGATCGATACCCCTGGCCATAGTGATTTTGGCGGACAGGTAGAACGGGTTTTAAATTTGGCCGACGGGGTATTATTGCTCGTTGATGCCGCGGAAGGCCCTATGCCACAAACTCGTTTTGTTTTGGATAAGGCGCTGGAACTTAATCTTAAAGCGGTTGTGGTCATTAATAAAATTGATAAGCCTGATGCGCGTCCTGAAACGATTCACGACAAGGTCTTCGATCTTTTTGTAGAACTCGATGCCAATGACGATCAGCTTGATTTTCCGATGCTCTATTGCAGCGGGAAGGACGGCTGGGCGGATCTTGAGCTCGACGGACCGCGCGATTCAATCATGCCGCTGATGGATGCGGTGATTAAACATGTTCCAGCTCCCGAAATACGCGAAGGTCCCGTGCAAATGCAGGTGACTTCACTCGATTACAACGACTATGTGGGCCGGATCGGCGTGGGCCGTGTTTATCGCGGAACACTGAATAAATCCACCCCCCTGATGCGCGTCCATCGCGACGGCAAACAAGTTCGCACACAAATTAAGCAGCTGTTCACTTTTGAAGGACTGACCCGCGTGGAAGTGGACGAAGTGCCTTGTGGTGATCTTTGCGCGATTGTCGGCATTCCGGACATCGATATTGGCGATAGTATTACCGATTTTGAACACCCCGAAGCGCTGCCGCCTATTAGTATTGACCAGCCCACTCTTTCGATGGTTTTCACGGTAAACGACTCCCCCTTCTTCGGAAAGGACGGAAAATATGTCACCAGTCGCCATCTTCGCGAGCGTCTGCTGAAAGAGACCGAGCGTGATGTGGCCTTGCACGTGGACGTTAGCTCCGGCGATTCGTTCCGAGTGAGTGGTCGCGGGGTATTGCATCTCTCTATTTTGATTGAAACCATGCGCCGTGAAGGGTTCGAAATGTCCGTGGCCCAGCCGCAGGTTATTTTGAAAGATAATCATGGTAAGAAAGAAGAACCGATCGAAATCCTGCACGTCGATGTACCTGATGAATATGCGGGTAAAGTGATTGAAGTGGCCGGCGTTCGTAAGGGCGAAATGGTCGATATGGAACAGCACGGTTTACGCAAAATGATTCGCTTCCAGATTCCAACCCGTGGGTTGATTGGCTTACGGAGTAAAATGCTGACGGCCTCGGCCGGTGAAGCCATTGTGACCCATCGCTTCCTGCACTACGAACCGTTCAAAGGGCCGATCCAACAGCGAAATAACGGCGTATTGATTTCTCAGGCGAAAGGATTATCCGTGGCTTTTGCCATCGATGCCCTGCAACTTCGCGGCACCTTTTTTGTAAATCCCGGTGAAGATTGTTATGAGGGTATGATTCTTGGAGAGCATTGCATCGACAAGGATTTGGTGGTGAATATCCAGAAAGCGAAGCAGTTGACCAACATGCGCGCATCTGGAACAGACCGTGCCATGAAGATTGCCCCTGCGCAGCTGAAAAGCCTTGAAGAAGCATTGGAATATATCGGGCCAGACGAGTTGGTAGAAATTACACCCAACAACATTCGTCTCCGGAAAAAGATGCTTACCGAAACCGACCGGAAACGGGCCGGTCGTCAGAAATCAGACACCTAATATAAAACCAAGCCGAGACCTGCGAGTGCGATCCATTTATACTCGAATTAATCCGGTGTAATCCCGCATAAGAATCCGCCCTCGGGCGGATTCTTATTGCTTATTTGACCCCACGATATACGTTCGGGGGAGTTCATTCAAAACGCTACTCATGGATTGTTGTGCGCATCAGAAGATGTCCGTCCTACTTTAAGCGCTGAATGAACGAGGCTAAAATCATGAACACGAGACTCTATGTGGGAAATCTTTCCTACACCTCCACTGAAACTGAAATTAACGACCTCTTTATGCAGGCCGGAACCGTGGAAAAATGCGAGCTGATGCTCGACAAATTCACCAGCCGCTCCCGCGGATTTGCCTTTGTGGATATGGAAACGGCGGAAGAAGCCGTCGCGGCCGTTAATCAGCTCAACAACTACGATCTGGGTGGACGAAAACTGCGCGTCAACATTGCTAAACCTCGCGAAGAACGCCCGCCACGCAACTAGAGTTCGTTTACACCCCCCCCCTCACACGTTCGCTGAAGGAGCGAAGTAGACGAAGAAAACTTTACTTCGGGAACTTCAACTCTTCGTGGTGAAAGCGTTTACCCGCAGGTCATTCCTTTCCACAAAATCCATGGGCCACCACACCCGGCTTCGACGCCTTCTTTGTGGTATTTCCCACAACCACCCCATTTATTATGGGGTTCGCCTTGATCCGGAGTGCCATCGGCTTCGATCGTACTTTTGGCGATGATGGAATTAAGCAATCGGGGCACCGGATCGGACAGTTCAATATGCCCGCCCTGCGGTCCTAGAAAAAGATTTCCGGTGCGTTTTCCGCCCTCGACCTTTTCGAGATATTCGGTGCCAGCAGTCAACCCCATCCCCTTCGGATCTTCCATGCCGCCATGGGCATGCTCGGCAACGTAGCCTTCGCCACAAAGCTCGGCGAGTTCATCGAGTGTTTTGTCGCCGGCGGTAAAATATGTATTGGTCTGGCGCGGCATCAGCGGTCGTTTCCAACTCTCACGTTTCCCGTTGGACTGGCGTGCGGCAAGGCCGTTAACATCGCCGACCAACGAGGAAATTAGATCGTTCATGGGAGAAGAGAGCGTACCCCGATCCAGAATCGTTTGGGACCGCGCAATAAAACCTTCATCGTCGAAAAAGTGCGTGCCATTCACGCCCCACGGGGTTTTACCCATGGAGAAAACGCCCGCGTTATTAATGATCGTAGCCTGTTCGTTCCCGACCTGTATTCCCTTTTTCTTGAGCCCGGGGGCACAACTTCGGCCGAGGCGGCAGGTGTCGCCTTCTTGCGTGTGGCCAAAAGCTTCATGGGCAATCACACCGGTCACATCGGGACCGGTAATAATACGATAGCGACCGGGCTGAATCCGCGGTGCACTTTCGAGTTTCACGGCGGTTTCAACGAGCTTGGAGATGACCCCGTTGTCGATGGATTCGGCGACTTCGGCCCCCGTCATTCCCCCAATAATATCGCGTACGGTTTTACCCGATGGCGTGATGGCATACAGATAATATAGGCTGGAAAAAAGCGACTGCGACATCATCCGGGTTCGGTCGACAAATAGGCGGGTTTTAATTTTCCGCCGAATCATCGTTCCGGCGGAAGCGAGTTGATCGCCGCCGGCTTTTTCGATCGCTTCCTTGAAGGTGCGTGAGCGTTGTGTGGTTTCGGCTTTGCTTTGCGATTCCGAAATCGACGGGTCAAAATCTGTGCCGAAATGGACGGGCGTTTTAGCCGAGGGAAGGCCGTCGTTTCCGGCGGCCAAAATTTGACTCCGGATGGGTTCGGCAAAGGTGTCGATCGGTTCGTCGGCCCAACCGAGCGGGGTGTAGACGGGGGGCTTATTTTGCCGATCCAAAAAGGCGAGGGCTTCCGCGCGGAGGGTTGCGGCCGCATTGAGCAATCGGGCTTCGTCAAAATCGTTCGTGGCATATTCAAAGTTGCGATGCCCGGCGAGAATACGAAGCACAATCCCACGATCGGCCGTCATGCTGCTGGCTTCGGTTCGGCTAATGTGGCTTTGAAACTGATCGAGGTCTTCAAGCGTTGCAAAGGCGTAGAGCCGATCCGTGACATCGGCTTCGAGTTCGGCGACGATTTTCTCGAGTAGCGGAAAGAAGTCGTGAAGTTCATCGGTTAAAGGATAAGGGATGGTATTCATTAAATTTCTCCTTCAGATTTTCCGGCGATGCTTACGCCGCGGGTAATGAGCATGGCATCTGGACCGCGATAGCCGAGTGCCGGGGCGTAGCTACTGGGCGGAACATTCACGCTGCCGAGCGTGGAAGAGAGGCGACAGTCGGTAAAGTTTTCTTTCAGACTTCCCGAAACTACGCCCCCTTTAACCAGTGTGAGCGTTCCATCGGCCGCACTATGCCGGCCGAGTTTAATTTCGGAACTCCAGGTCAATTTCCGCGCGTCGATGAGCAACGATGAAAATTTGATGACTTCGATGTAATCGAGGCCCTTCAACGATTCCTTCGTTAGACGGCCGGGTTGCACGATTAGGTTTCCGCTCATGCCGTTGGGGTCGAGGTTCAGATATTGCCCGAAACGGTTCCCGACTACCCGATCCTTGATGGTATTGTTTCCAATGAGCAGGCCGGAGCGAGCAGGCAGGCCATCGGCGGCGTAGGCCGATGAAAGCACCATGCCGGGCAGCGTCGGATCCAGTTTGAGTTCCAGCGCATCGCCTTTACCGCCGCCAAAAACATCGCCCGCCCGAAGAAAGGGTCGTTTAAGATATTCGTTGGTGCAGTTGAGTTGCTCCAAAATGGCCTGGAGCATTTGAGAGAGCGCGTCTTTATCAATTAGAATGATCGCCGAGTCGGAGGTTTCGGGCTCTTCGCTTTCGCCGAGCACGGAGACTTGCAACGCGCATCCGTCAACAAAACCCTTCACATCGAGGTCGTTGGCCGTTACAGCCGTGGCATATTCATGCACCTCTTTATCATTCTCTCCGCCGGATTTTTCCATCGCCGCTTCAAGATAGAGTTCGCTCTGTTCGATGGAATAGTGCAGCCCCTTCGAGTTTCGGATTGAGCTGATGCTATAGTTCACAAAAAGCTCTGCTGAATTGAGGCGACAACCGCTGGCGGCCGCAAAGGCATCGGAAAACTGGGTTTCAATAGATTCAATGATTCTGGCTGGATGGTCGCGAATTTCGGGATCGCAAGTTTCCACTTCCGGCGGTGGAATTTCCGGCGGCCCGGCGAGACTCCAACTCTTATTTTTACTCCCGGCGGCCAGCTCCAATGCTTCGTCCAATTGTTGCCCGATCGCTTTAAAGGGGACGAGGTCGAGCATCGCGGTTCCAACCTGATCGGTCTCGGCCGCGGGAGTGTATATTGAAAGCTGAAATGCATCGCCCTTCACGCGGCGGCTTTGGTGGCACGATAACGTGATTCCATCGGGCGAAGAATAGAGCTGTTGGTGACTGCGCGAGGTTGTGGATCTCAAGGTCCAGCCCTGCAACATTCCCGACCGAACGAGTGCGGATAAGTGCGTGGTGACATCGGCTAAAAAAACGGATGATTTCATGGGTTCTCCTGTCAAAATGAAGGGCAACGATGCCGATCTCGGTCAGGCTTGTCGAAGTTATTTAAAAAAAGGTAAGGCCGAGCGGATCGTATTACGGCATTATATGGGGATTCACAACTTTCGGAGATTCTTCAATGGCCAATAAAAAATGGATACCCCGCCGCATTATTCGGGATGTAATTCTTTCGCTAATCCTTATTTCGGTGGCGGTCATTCTGCCCGTAGCCTATCTGGCCTCGCAGGCGCGGCACGATATTTCGGAACAGTTTATTCACAACACGTCGTATCAGGCCGTTGCGCAATTTCAAACCATGGTCGGCTCGGTGGAGGGCTCATTGGATCTCGTTCGGGACTGGGGGCAATCCGGCTCTTTTTCGTTGGACGATCCCGCCGGATTAAATCGCCTTCTTTCCCCCCTCTTCACCCGGGAAAATCTATTGCAGGGCATCTCAATCGCCGACCTCGAAAGCAACAGTTTTTATCTGCATACCGAAGGCGAAGGATTCCGGACTCGGCAGATCCAGGCGAAAAAAAAAGGGCGCGAATCCACCATTACGTTTTGGGACAAATCGTTCGACGTTTCCAGTAGCTACACCACCAACTCCACCTACGACCCCCGGAATCGCCCGTGGTTTGCTCCCGCGCTCGCGCAGGAAACAATCGTTTGGACCGAACCCTATTCCTTTTTCACCTCCGGCAAAATCGGCATGACCGCATCCACATCCTATCTCCATAAAAAAACCGGTCAACCCGTTGTTGTGGCCTTCGATATTCTGCTCGAGGACCTCTTCACAAAACTGCACAAGCTCGCGCCCAGCGAGAATGGCCGCGTCTTTATTTTTCGGCGCGATACCCAGCTCTATATCCCCGACGCCAACGGTCTTCAATCGGATTTTATTTCCCTGACCGATGTGAACGATTCGCTCATTCAAAAAGCGCATACCAGTTGGTTTGGCGACAACCAGCACCAGAACAATGTGATCTCTTTTATACACGAAGGAAGCCGCTGGTGGTGCGGATTCAAACCGCTAGGACCAGATCGAAAGACCGCCTGGATCTGCATCATGGTTCCTGAATCCGACATTCTTGGCCATGCCGGAAAACGCTCGAAACGCGTGTGGCTTTTTGGACTGATTCCAATGCTGATTGCCTCGGCATCCTCCGTCTGGATTATTCACCGCTATAACCGCTCCGAGGGAAATCTCGCGTTGTTTAAACCCGACAATCCAGAACAGAGTATCCGCCAAATCATCGCCAAGGGGGAAAACCGAACCATCGAATTTAAATCCACCATGCGCATGAACCTGCACACCAAAAAACCCGGCAAAGAGATTGAACTCGCCTGGACCAAAGGAGTCGCCGGATTCCTCAATACCGATGGCGGCATTCTGCTTCTAGGCGTTACCGATGACGGCGAAATCACCGGAATTGAACAAGATGTTTTTGAAAATGAAGACAAATGCCGACTGCACTTCAAAAACCTCATCGCCAAACACATCGGTGCCGAGTTTTCAAAACAGATCCGATTCATCCTCGTTCCCATGGCCAGAAAAACCGTTGGCGTTGTGCTCTGCACCCGCTCCTCCGAACCCATCTTCCTCAAAGAAGGAAGCAACAAAGAACATTTTTATATTCGCAACGGCCCCTCCTCCGACGAACTGCCCGTCAGCCAAGCCCTTCGCTACATCAAGCACCGGAAATAACGCGTGAAACTATTCGACTGCCATAATCACATCCAAGACAAACGCCTGTTTCCAAGCCTTGAAATAATCATGCAACGCGCTCAAGCAGCTGGAGTCGAGGCGATGGGCGTGAAAGGCTGTTGCGAGACCGATTGGCCGCGCGTAATTCACCTCATGAAAACCCAAAAAGGCATTCACCCCTCCTTCGGCCTGCACCCCTGGTTTATTGCCAACCGCTCCCCCGACTGGCTTCAAATACTGGAAAAAATGCTACTCCAATATCCGCACGCCAGCCTCGGCGAAATTGGAATCGACCACGCCATCAACAAGCGAAACGACGCCGATCAAGAATCTGTCTTTTTAGATCAGCTCGATCTTGCCCGTCGATTAAGCCGCCCCGTCAGCATCCATTGTCGCCAAGCGTGGGGCCGATTGATTGAATTGCTCGACCACTTCGGCGACCTTCCGTGCGGCATGCTCATTCATTGCTTCGGAAGCTCCGCCGAAATCGCCACCGAACTCGTGAAACGCGGAGCCTATATCTCCTTCTCCGGATCCATCACCCGGCCCAACGCAAAAAAGGCGGGGGCCGCCATTCGCGCAGTACCGGCCGACCGTCTGCTGATCGAAACCGACGCGCCCGACCTTATGCCGCACAATATAGATAAAGCATCCGGCCTGATGATAGAAAATCAGTTGCTCAACGAACCCGCCAACCTGCGCTTCGTACTCGCCAAAGCCGCCGAACTGCGCGGACTGCCCGAATCTGAAATGGCCGAACTCACCTTCACCAATGCCCACCGATTTTTCTCGGAAACCTCCCAACCCCCCTTTTCTGCCTAACTCACAACCCAGCGACGAATAAGCTCCTGCGTCACCGCCTCAAACGAACCCCTTCCAAAAAAACACAGGCTGTCCCGAATGGCACTTCCTTAAGGGGTTCTACCACACAAAATAGGCCTCAATTGTAGGGGATAAAATGGTATTATATACTTGATATATCTAGCGAAGTATGAGATTGTCTTGTATGAAAAACACAACCCCCTTTCTCCCCGGACTTCATCTTCAATCTCTCCGCAAAAAACCGCGCTCTACGGCTCAAATAATGGCGGATGAAATAAGTCGTAAAAAAGGCAAATCGCTACTGGGTCTAAAAGCCTGTTTCGGGCGTTTTATCCCGGAAGAGACTTTAAAAAATAATGCGAAAGGGAAGCATAGCCGTCACCGTATTTTCACCAAGGAAACCACCTTCTGGGCGTTCTTCTCTCAGATCATTGATGCGGATGGGGGTTGTGCTGAAGTCGTTAAAAAATTGAATATCTACCTCACTTTCAATAGGAAGCAGTCGTTATCGATTTCCACGGGCTCCTACTGCAAGTC
>JAUUYK010000179.1 GCA_030588285.1 Kiritimatiellales bacterium | reverse complement strand
GCCGGGTATTTTTTTATTCCCCTGCACCAGAAGAGAGAAAATTTCTTTTGAAGCGACAGGGCGATTAAACGCCAAGAATATTTTTCCGGAGCCAATCAATTCTGCCGGATTCCCGCTTCTTGAACTTCCGCCTGTTGCGGCATAGTCCGCCCGAGCTTTTTCGAGTTTAACCAATCCTGCCTGTTGAATTTTCGTGTTGTTCAGCAGGCTCGCAAATTTTTCTTTATCCTGAAGCAGGATGGCTGTGGTGCCATCGAAGTAGGCCAGTTTCCATATCTTATGGGATAGTAGGCTCACAATTCCGTGTGCAGAAATCGGGCTGAGTGTGTTGATGATGAAGGCTTCGGGGCGATAGGTTTCGTTGAATCTGTCGTATACTTTTTGGTTGCCGAGCATCATGGCATTCAAATCTTTCAATAGCGTTTTGTTGTATCGACCGGAGCGATAATCGATAAAACATTTGCGATCATATTTAAACGCGAGATACCCACCGTCCGCCGCTAGATTGAATGCTTTCTCCGGGAAGGCCGCATGATTAATCAGATCGCCCAGATCATTGGGATATAGATTTTCCTGCACGCCGAGACCGAAGTTGGAGGCGCTTCCTGTTTTAACGTATGCACTGTTGCTTACGATTGGAATGAGCGACAGAACAATTAAAAGAACAAAAATCCCACCCGTCGCAGAAGCAAGGTGCTTGCTATTTTTTCCCAGAATATTTTTAAGCGATTCATTCATGTATTCACCAACAGAAGTTAAACTCAATACAATGAACGGGAAGGCTAATACGCCAAACAATAAGGACATCTGTGGCGATCTCCAAAGGAGAAACGCACCGAAGATGGCGAGTGTGGTTAATACAACCGGAAGTTTTTTCTTTAGTGTAACCAAGCCCGCCGCCATCAAAACTATAGCAAAAAGAATGAGCGGTTTAAGGGGGGTAATTTGGAAGTATTCAACAAACAAAGAGGACCAATATGAGGGAGGCGGCATTTGTATGTTGGCGAGTACTTGTCCGTGCATTTTCAAGAAGTACGGATTTATGACCGTAGCTAAGAGCAGTGCAAGCGCGAGAATCCAGAGCGTGCTGGAAGGAATAAAAGCCTTCTTTTTTCGGCCGGGATTTTTGTTTTGCAAACTCGCCTGTACGGCGGTTAAAGCGACGATGATCGGACCGTAAAGAAATGAACCGTGCATATTCGTCCAGACTATTTGCAGGGGAATCAAAACACTAAAGAGTAGGGCTGGGCTTTTTGCTTTGGTTGTTGAAAACAGGAAGAGCGAGATAAAGAATATCATCACAACCTGCGGCCCAACGTCCAGCGTTTGGAACATTAAGTGCGCCATAATAAGCAGGGCAAAACCTTGGCAGAGGCCGTTCCCCCACGTTTTAGAAACTTGAAGCAATAGGATAAATGCCCCTAGTAATCCTGCGATATTGAGAATAATTAAGAGCGGCGCCCCGCCGATATTCCATACGGCATAGGCCAGCTTGTCGTAAAGGTGTGTTGTGTTGACGATAGAGTCGGATTCGAGAAATGAGATGGGGACGTTATTTTGACCTTGCGCGAGATGAGTCCAGATTTCTGGAGTACTGATCGTTCGAAGTCCGATAACGGAAATTAATAGAAGTCCTAAAATAATATAAATCGTAGATACACCTAATGGTTTCTTACTCATATCCCTCTTCCTCTTAATTTTAAGATTCGAACAAGCTAATGGCTTTCGTTATACTATTGCAAGAGGTGAATAGTTGAAAGTTAGAAGAGATCGAGTTGTGAAATATTTGCTTTTAATTTGTGCGGGCGTTTCTTTGCAATTTTGGGTTGTCCAGTATCGCAAAATTCACCTTCTTCTAGATTCTTTAAGATATCGGTTGCCCGCTCCACCACCGCATCAGGCAGGCCAGCTAAACGCGCCACCTGAATGCCGTAACTTTTATCCGCTGCGCCCGGAACAATCTTGCGTAGGAAAGTAATACTGTCGCCTTTTTCCTTCACCAGGACACTGAAGTTTTGCACGTTTGGCAGAATGAGAGCCAGATCTGTTAATACATGATAATGCGAGGCAAAAAGAGTCTTGGCCTGCCTGGCCTTATTTTTACAGAGGAACTCCGCGACCGACCAAGCAATGCTGATGCCATCGAATGTACTCGTTCCGCGCCCAATTTCATCGAGCACGATTAGACTTTTCGGCGTGGCATTGTTTAAAATATTTGCGGTCTCCTGCATCTCCACCATAAAGGTGGAACGACCGCGCGCCAGATCATCGCTCGCACCGACTCGGGTGAAGACCCGATCTACCACGCCGATTTTTGCCGCTTCCGCCGGAACAAAACAACCCATGTGCGCCATAATTGCAATCAGAGCCACCTGCCGAATATAGGTCGATTTACCCGCCATATTGGGCCCCGTAATAATGATGAGCTGATGTGTTTCTCGGTCGAGTTTGGTGTCGTTCGGAACAAAACGTTCTGCATCCGGCATTTGTTCCACCACAGCGTGTCGGCCATTATGGATGTCCAGTTGGCCATCATCGCTCATGGTGGGGCGGGCATAGTTGTTCGAAAGGGCGCGTTCGGCAAAGGTGGCCAACACATCCACTTGCGCAATTGCCAATGCATTCTGCTGAATGGTTTCTAAATATTCAACCGCTCGGCGACGCACCTCGGTGAAAATTTCTTGCTCTAAACCGATGGACCGTTCTTGCGCACCCAGAATCTTATTTTCATATTCCTTCAATTCAGGGGTAATAAATCGCTCGGCATTCACCAGCGTCTGTTTGCGGAGATAGGCTTCTGGCACATGCTCTAGATAGCTCTTGCTGATTTCAATATAATAGCCGAATACCTTGTTGTGCCGAACCTTCAGCGATTTAATGCCCGTTCGTTCAATTTCTGACGCTTGAAAATCGGCCAGCCATTTTCGACCTTGCGTGGCCGCCGCCCGCAATTCATCCAACTCCGTGTGATAGCCCGAGCGGATTACGCCCCCATCTTTTAAATTAAGCGGCGGTTCATCAACGAGCGCCTGATCGATTAAAGCGACCAACTCAGGCAGAGACGTAATGCTTTCGCCGAGCGTTTCGAGCATGGTACCTTTCCCCTCGAGCAACGCCTTTACCATCGGAACCTGTTGAAGCGATACCCCCATCGCGCGGACATCGCGCGGGTTTCCAACGGAGGAACCGATTCGTGAAATCAACCGTTCCACATCTTTAATATCGCCGAGAATATCGCGGAGCGATCGCAGGTAACTCTGATTATTCACCATCAGCTCCACGGCATCGTGTC
>JAUUYK010000044.1 GCA_030588285.1 Kiritimatiellales bacterium | reverse complement strand
TGTATTTTGGCGGCGAAATATCTCGGAGCCGATTCGGTCAGCACTCCGGTGAGTTGTAATACCGCGTTAGAAAAAACCGGCTGGTTTTCCGATATCCGCCGCACGATGATTGGTTCGCCCTTTGTGGTGGCTTCGATGATGGAAGCCACGTTTGCTGGCTGCCAGCGCGTAATTGGCTACGAGGCCAATGGCGGATTTTTAACCCACTCTAATTTTCCCCTGTTTGGAAAAGAACTTCGGGCCTTGCCGACTCGCGATGCCGTTTTGCCGATATTGGCAATTATTCTACTTTCCATCCAAGAGCGTAAGCCGATCTCGGCCTTGTTGACCGATCTGCCGCAACGATTTACCGCCAGCGATCGGATCCAGAATTTCCCGACCGAGGAAAGTGCGAAAATTTTAAATGGATTCGAAGAGGTTTCCGCCATCGAAGTCGCTTTTGGCGAAGCCTTTGGCAACGTCAAATCCATTGATCGCACCGACGGGCTCCGCGTAACCTTCCTCTCTTTGGAGGTCTTGCACATGCGTCCATCAGGCAATGCGCCCGAGTTTCGGTGCTATAACGAGGCCGATAGTGAAAAACGTGTTCAAGAAATGCAGCAGATTTCGATGGAAATATTGCTCAAATTAAAGGGGTAGCAATTGTTCATGTATTCTGATTTATAACGTGAGAATTAGAACCAATATATAGTGCTAGTAAATGGTGCTATAATTAGGCACAGTTTGAGTTTTTAGGAGAATATAGTTGAAGAGAACGGTTGTAAATATTGATGGCGTTGGACGGCACTCTACATTTCATCGGCGCTATGTATTAAATATGTTGGCGATTGCTTTGTCCGATGCGGGGATGACTTTTTTAGCGCTATGTTTTGGCAATTTTCTTCTTTGGTGGATTAACGATATCCCTTTTTATCTTAAAAACGGCTTTCTAATTATTCCAGCGTGGACCGTTGTGTCGGTAGTCACTCGATTATTACCCGGTTGGGGAATTGGGGTGGCGGATGAACTCCGTAAAATACAATCGGTCCTGTTTGTTATGTTTGCAGCAGCCCTTCTCTTTTCCTTCTTTACACGTATTAGTTTGTCCTCAAGCCGCATTGTTTTTCTGTTCACCTATCTTTTTTGTGCCGTCTTGATTCCGCTGGGACGAGCAATGACGCGGGGTGCTGTAATTAAACGGTCACAATGGGGCGTTCCGGTATCCATTTATGGCGATAAGAAATCGGTGACACCGGTTATTGAAGCGCTCCGGGCGGAGTTGGGGCTGGGTTATATTCCCACGGCAATTTTTTCCGATGAAATTCCTCTTGGAAGTGTTATTAAAGGGGTGTCAGTTTTGGGGGACCTTCATAATACGACCCGTCGAACACCGGTGGCTATTGTTGCCATGACGCAGGATTCTGGTTGCAGCTTAATTGAAATACTCGAAGGGCCACTCGAAGTTTATCGACGGGTTATTCTTATTCCTAATTTGGAGGAAGTTCCGTCACTATGGGTGGTGCCCCGCGATTTTCAGGGCATTCTGGGGTTAGAAATTACGCAAAACCTGTTAAATCCGTTGGCCCGATATTTTAAGCGTTTCATTGATCTGCTATTGATTTGTATAACGATCCCGCTTTGGGTGCCGCTTATGATTTTTCTCTATGTGCTGATCTGGTTGGAAGACCAACAAAACCCAATGTTTATGCAGTCGCGTATTGGCCGAGGTGGAAAAATGTTTCGCACAGCTAAATTTAGAACGATGGTGCCCAATGCGGAATTGGTATTGAAGAAAGCGCTGGAAAAAAATCCGGAATTACGTGCAGAATGGAACGCCCATTATAAACTAAAAAAAGACCCGCGTATCACAAAGGTTGGACGAGTTCTTCGTAAAACGTCGCTGGATGAAATTCCGCAGTTGCTAAATGTCCTTAGAGGTACCATGTCGTTAGTTGGGCCGCGTCCATTACCTGAATATCATTTTCAAGATTTGCCAAAACAAGTTCAGCTTCTTCGCAATAAGGTTCGGCCTGGAATTACCGGACTTTGGCAGGTGTCGGGCCGGAGCGAAGTTGGAATAGCAGGTATGGAAAAATGGGATCCTTATTATGTTCGTAATTGGTCGATCTGGCTCGATATCATAATTCTTGTCCGCACGATTAAAACCGTACTTTTTGCTAAAGGGGCCTATTGACCTTTATTTTGTTAACTCTTCTGAAGCTCGGTTCTGCCGAGCTTTTTTTGTGACTTTAAACGATGATTTGCTAGGCTTTCTTTGAGTGGAGATTGGGTATGGGATTATTGATTCAGAATGTCGAATTAAATGGAAAAATCACCGATGTTTTAATCGAGAAGAATCGATTTAAGACGATTGGTAAAAATATCGAAGTTTCAGACTTTGAGACGTTGGATGGAACCGGATTTGCCCTGTTGCCCACGTTTGTGAATATGCACACGCATGCTTCGATGACGTTGATGCGCAGTTATGCCGATGACCGCGAACTTCATGATTGGCTGACGAATTATATTTGGCCTCTGGAAGCACAACTGACGGAGGAGGATATTTATCGGGGCGCACGTATGGCCTGCCTGGAAATGATTAAGTCGGGTACGACGTGTTTTAACGATATGTATTGGCATTTTCATGGCGTGGCCCGCGCGGTGGAAGAAATGGGCGTGCGTGCCATGCTCTCTTCGGTATTTATTGATTTCAGTGATGAGGCCAAGGCTGCCGAACAACGTGATTTAACGATCCAATTGTTCGAGGAAGCGAAGTCGTATTCGAATCGAATTAATTTTGCTCTAGGGCCTCACGCGATTTATACCGTTTCGGAAAAGTCGCTTCGCTGGATTAAATCGTATGCCGCTGAAAATAAACTTCTGATTCATATTCATATCTCGGAAACGGAGAAGGAGGTGCAGGAGTGTATTGCATTACATGGCTTGCGCCCCGTCCAATGGTTAGAGAAAATTGGATTTCTGGCGAGCAATATAGTGGCGGCACATGCGCTTCATCTGTCGGATGAGGAGGTTGATATTCTTGCCCATAATCAAGTTACGGTAGTACATAATCCGGTTTCAAATATGAAGCTAGCCGCGGGGAGTTTTCCGTATGTCCGTCTTCGAGATGCAGGTGTTTCTGTTGCTTTAGGGACCGATGGTTGTTCTTCAAATAATAATCTGTGCATGCTCGAAGAAATGAAGTTTGCCGCGTTGCACGCCAAGCTGATGCATAAGGATCCAACTGTTTTGCCTGCAACTGAAGTTTTTGATATGGCCACGATGAATGGGGCTGCTGCTCTTGGGCTGGACTGCGGAAAAATTGCCGAAGGAAAGTTAGCGGATTGTATGCTGGTTGATTTAGCGAATCCCCGTTTGGTTCCGGGATATCAACTGATTGATGATCTCGTTTACAGTGCTGATTCGTCCTGTATTGATACTGTTATTTGCGATGGTAAGATTTTAATGAAGAACGGACGAGTAGAAGGGGAGGATGAAATTATTGCTGAAGCGCGGAAGTATAAAGATCGGTTCTGATGGGGGATAATCGGGCGGATATTTACAAACCAGTTTAACCCGATCGAGTTTATTGCCTTTTTTCTGATCGGGGCTTCACCTATCGTTAGGGAAGGAGATTTTTTATGAAAATTGAAGTTTTTGCTTTGTGTGATGCTGCGACGGATAATCGCGGAAAATTAAATATTCTAGGAACGTTTGATCAGGTTTATGCTCTCAAAATGCCGGTGGTACATCCCGCCTGTGCAATTGCCTTGAGATTGCGGTTCGATAAAATTGAAGAGGGTTCGCATACCGTTAAATTGCAATTTGTTAATCCCGATGGAATTCCCATTTTTCAACCGATGGAAGGGGAAGTCACCCCGCGAATGGGAGTCGATGTCGGATCGGTTGCGGTTAATTTGATTCTAAATTTCCAGCATATAAAGTTTGAAGAGTTTGCCGATTATCAAATTAATCTGGCCATTGATAATATGGCGATGGCTTCCTTGCCTTTGCGGGTTCAAAAAATGCCGAGACCGGAAGTTGCTTAGCAGGTGCCCTTTTTTCGTTTCTTTAAAATAGAGCACGCGATTCCTTATCCCCGACAGATTTTACGCCGGGGTTTTATCGCCCGTATTTTATAATGCTTGTCCGTTTTTCGGCCTAAATAAAAAAATAACACAATAAAATATTCACCCTGTCGTTTTACATCCATCGCAACAATAAGGTTTAACCACAGGAGATATCAGATGAGAGCACAAGCATGGAAAATGGCAGGATTGGCAATGGCGGTTATGGGTTCGTTAACACTTGCGCAAGCCGGAAAGGGCGAATGCTGTGAGAAAGAGAAACAGAGCCGTAAAAATAAAGAGGGGCAACGCCCCAGTCGGGAAGAAATGAAGCAACGGTTTGATGCGGATGGTGACGGTAAATTGAATGAAGAGGAACGGACTGCTGCGCGGAAAGCGTCGAAGAAACATGAAAGAAAGCAGAAAAAACGTAAAAAGACCTTGAAGCGGTTTGATGCGGATGGTGATGGTAAATTGAATGAAGAAGAACGGACTGCTGCGCGGAAAGCGTCGAAGAAAAAGAAATCTTAAATAAAACAGGATGGAAAAGAGTAAACGTTAAACAATAGCTGTAAATGTTCGCCGATGGCGCAAAGGAGTCTCCCCTTCTTTTGCGTCATTTTTTAGGGGGTTAAAATACATTAAAACTTTCGGTTCATAAGATAGTTTGCAAGTGCACGGAGTGCAGAGGTATCGCGCGGGAATCGGTCAATGGCCTCGATAGCTTCTCGGGTGAGTTCTTTAACTTTTAACCGGGCGTTTTCCATGCCGTGTACTGCGGGATAGGTCATTTTATGATGTTCTGTGTCGGATCCAGCCGGTTTTCCCAGCACTTCATCCGTTGAGGTTTCGTCGAGAATGTCGTCTTCAATTTGGAATGCAAGGCCGATCTTTTCTCCGAAAAGACTAAGATTATGGAGTTCATTTTCGTTTGCACCGCCGGCAATGGCGCCCATCCGAATGGCGGCCCGAATTAGAATCGCCGTTTTGTTCATGTGAATAAACGTAATTAAATCGGCATTGGGTTTTTTGTTTTCGGCAGCTAGATCTTCGACCTGTCCGGCAATTACGCCTACCGATCCGGCCGATTTTGCGAGTTCCATGGCAAGCAAGGAGTTTCCCTGTTCCGCAAGCACTTGAAATGCGTGGATCATGAGGGCATCGCCCGCTAGAACCGCATTGGCTTCGCCGAACTTGATGTGGCAGGTGGGGATTCCCCGCCGCAGATCGTCGTCGTCCATACACGGAAGATCATCATGAATAAGTGTGGAGCAATGAAAGAGTTCCACGGCGATCGCAGGCGCTAAAACGGGGGGACCAGAAATGCCGAAAGATTCGGCCGTCGCGATGCAGAGAATGGGCCGAATTCGTTTTCCGCCGTTCAATACGGAGTAGTGCATGGCTTCATGCAAGGAGGTGGGGCGTGTGCTTTTTCCCGGCAGGCAGGTGGTGAGGGCATCGTCAACCAAGGCCTTATTTTCTTTGAGGTACGTATTAATATCCATAAAATTTTCTCGATTAAATGCCGGAGTATATAGGGGAAATTAACGCGGTTGGAAACTTCCAATAAGCAGAAAAATTAGGGATGGAAGGCCTGAAGAATTTTTGCCCAGCTTTGGCCACTGCCAATCGAGCTTTTTAAGGTGTCGCTTAATCCGTAAAAAATAGGAGCGGCTTTTCCGGTTTGTGGATCGCGCCAGACATAGACGAGGGCTTTTTGGGTGCCGTGGATTTCGTCGTCAGAAATCGTGTTATCCTGGTTTGCATCGGTTCCATTTTGGGCAACGAGTAGAATCGTGAACAGGGTATCGCGCGGATTAAATAGCTCGTAACTATTGCGAAAAATACTTTCAAGCATCCATGGATTGGAGTCTCCAAGGAGTGCCGTTAGAGCGGGAAGATTAATATTTTCTCCATATCGGGTGGTGTTGGTTGACCATCCATTTCCGGCGACATATTCCATGAATAGTTCGGCGGCTTGTATGGCTTTTACTGAATCTAACCGTTGAATGGAGGGGGTGTTGAATTCATCGATTGGCATGTCCATGAATGCAGATGCAATTATATTGGTGTATGGCGAGTGTGGATTAATTTGGCCTTGTTTGGGCGGTCCGTTCGGGTGAGGGGAGAGATGCTGAAGAATAAAGCGGGTATTATCCGGGTCATTTTTTTTCAGCATTTGGAAGGTTGCCCAGGGTTTTTGTGAGTCGTAGAGCAGATAGGTAAATTCGTAGGGCGTGTCAATTTGATCTGCATTTCGGACATATATCATGTTGATGTTATGAAGCGGGTCGATCCGGTCATTAATGATCGTTCGGTTGATGTTACCCATGGTGGTAATGCTGAGTGCTGTATCGGCTCCCGTCTCTTCGACCCATTGATCCGATGAGGTTCCTTCCCAGTTTAAGCGAGGATCGATACAAGCCATCCCCACAACAAATTGATTTGATGTGGGGATGGTTGACGCGCCGATGAAAAAGTTACTTGCCGCCTGTTGAATTAAGGGCATGAGTTGGTCTGAAACCGCATCGTTCATGGGGAGGTTGAGATTGAGGACTCGATCGACCAGATCCATATTCTTGTTGTTGCAATAGATGGAGGGGAATTGAATGTCGCTTTGCATTAATTCGAATAGAGAAAGCATCGCGTGTTCATTAAAAACTTCGGTTGTATGTTTGCCGCTGCAAACGGGATAATTATATGGATCTGATTGGGGAACGGTTACGTTCTTTGGAATGACCTTTTCGTGTGTCCAATCGCTGATCGAACCAAAAAGTTCAGTAGGAATGGCGCGGCCTTTAAATGTTGGTTCATCGATGTGAACCGTAAATGAGTCTAAGTTGGTGTACCCAACGAATGGATACCAGACTTCGAGTTCAAGTTCATAATGATTAGAAATAATAACGCTGGTAACTGCTGTAATCACCTCGCCGTTACCCTCTGTTGTTTGGGTTGACTGCGGGAAAAAGGTAAAATTACAGGTTAACGCAAGTTCGTTAATCATCGGAACCGGTTCAACGGAAAGGTCGGTGTAGAGGCCGTTTTTTTCGGGTACGGTATCGAGGTCGAGATAGTCGCGTAGTTGGTTGAGTACAAAGTCGGGGTTGGGGATGGCGGAGATCGATTCGAGTTGTGTGCGGATAAAGGATTCTGCCAACGAGGTGGAGTTGGTGCCCATAAAGATTCGATCGTCATCGGGCGGCGAAAAGGAAAAGGTGCTGAAGGATGCGACGGAGCCGGTGATGACATTTCCTCTGTTCCTGTTATTAAGTTGTTTGAGGTCGCGCAACGTTTCGAACCGGTGCCATGCATGATC
>JAUUYK010000003.1 GCA_030588285.1 Kiritimatiellales bacterium | reverse complement strand
TTTATCTAGTATAAATTTAGTCCACTTAGTCCTCTGAAAATCGCGCTGGGATTTAAAAAAAAAGATAGGGATAATTATGCACGATAAAATCGACCATTTCCTTCAAGATTATTTTGCCGCCAAGCCGGACTATCCCTCGTTCGATGAAGATATGCTCCGCGATTTTCTGAAACTGGGGCCGCTTCATAATTTTATTCCAACCAATTACGGCGGCACCTTTAAGAGCTCGGCCATCTGCATGGATTTGTTAGATACGGTTTCGTATCACTGTCTGCCTCTTGGGCTCGCCGTGGGCATCACGGGGTCGCTTTTTTTGCGACCCATGGCGCGACTGGCTTCCGCGGAGCTCAACGCCACGGTGCTCCCTCGGTTTTTGGGCAGCACGGAACTCGGCGGAATGATGATTACCGAACCGACCGGGGGCACCGATATTTTTGGACTGAATACCACGCTTGAAACCATCGATAAAAAAAGCAGACTCAACGGAGTCAAGTGTTGGGGTGGATTAACCGGTCGTGCGGAGCACTGGCTGGTCGCCGCACGGGTCAAAAAGAATGGCAAATTGACGCGGCGCATGGCGATGGTCTATGTCCCGCTCGCCTCCAAAGGCGTGGCCGTGGAAGAATATTTTGATGCGCTCGGACTGCAACCGATCACCTATGGTCAAACCCGCTACACAACGGTCTGCGTGCCCGAGGCCCATATCATTACCCCCGCCGGAGGAAGTGTGCTCCGCGGAGTCTTGGATACCCTTTTCCGGAGCCGAATGGGGGTGTCGGCCATTGCGGCAGGACAGTGTCGCCGCTTGGTCGATGAGTTAACCGAACGGGTCAACACACGCCGCTCTTTCGGAAAACCAATTGCCACCTACGATCAAGTTCAGTATCGCCTTTCCGGTCTGCGCGGTATGCAGCAGGTGAATCAAAGTTTGTGGCATTTCACCGGCTATTGGTCGGATCTTCACGATGATGTTTCCGACGATTATATTTTGGCCAATGCCTCCAAAGTAATTTCGACGAACAGCCTTTCGGCGGCGGCCGATTCGGCCCTACAGGTTTTTGCGGCGGCGGGATACAAGCGAAACCATGTCGTGGGCCGCGCGTTCACCGATGCCCGCCCCTTTCAGATTTTTGAAGGAAGCAACGATGTGCTATTGGAAAATATGTATGACATTTTGCTTAATCGTTTTGGTGGCGTTGATTTTGAAACAATCGGGCTAGAATTGGAACGATATGGCCTGAAACTTTCCTCCGACATTCCGCCGGCCGTTCGGGAGGTTCTCGTGGCGAAAAATGAAATTTCCCAACGGCAAAAAGTGCTATGCGGAAAACTCATCTCCTGGTTGCTGACGCAGGCCATACTGGAACGCGAAGCCTCCGCTGGAGAGCCGGTGGAAGATGGCTTGCGGATTGCCAAGCAATCCATGGCCGCCCATGCCGCCGAATTCCCTTACATCGGATAACGCTTGGTTTTATTCGCCATACGAAGCATCGATGCCTCCGCGGTAAAATCGCCCAGACCTGCGATCTCCACCCAGGCTAAATCGTGCGATTCATCGCTAACCACATATGCGTCGGTTTCTACGGCTTGGAAAATAAAACGGATGTCATAGTGATAATGGGCCGGCTCACTTTTTCGCTCAGGAATCAGGTGAATATCAAGATCAAAAATTTCGTCGGAAATCGGTTTTAGACCGGGCAACCCCGATTCTTCATCGGCCTCCCGTTGAGCGACCTCAAGCAGATTGGAATTTCCATCCGCATGACCGCCGAGCTGCAACCATCGATCCAGCTTTTTATGGTGCGTCAGCAAAACATGGGTTCCCGCCCGGTTAACCACCCAGGCCGATCCCGTGATATGACCGATGGATAAGCTGCGTTCAAAACAGTTGGAGTGCGCTTCGATAAAATCGACCATCCGCCGGACGGTTGCCGCTTCGTCTTTCCACTGAGCGGAATAGGAATGGAGCAATTGGAGTAGATTGGATCGATGCATAGGGCTTGCTCTGGTCGTTATCTGTTTTATCCACCGATTTCTCGGATTACATGGATTTTAAACCTGCTAAGCACCCGCGAAAAGGGGCGCGAGAATATCGTATTGTTCCAGCAATGCCTGCGGCATCACGCGGGTATCGGCGAGTACCGGCATAAAGTTGGTGTCACCAACCCAGCGGGGAACAATGTGTTGGTGGACGTGATCTTTAAGCCCCGCTCCGGCGGCCGCGCCAAGATTATAGCCAAGGTTCAGCCCATCGGGTTTCAGCTCCGCCTTCAAAATTTCGACGGCCTCGATCGTGAGGTCCGCCATTTCCAGCCGTTCCTCCGCCGTCATATCCTTCAGGTGTTCAAGGTGGCGGTAGGGGGTAACCATCAAATGGCCGCCCGTATACGGAAACCGATTCATCACCACCGCGCAGGTTTTCCCCCGCTTTAATAAAAGATTATCGCGATCGTTATCGGCCGCAAAAAGCGTGCAGAGAAAACAGCCGTCCGTCTTCTCGCTCAAAATATATTCAATGCGCCACGGCGCCCAGATCGTCTTTTTCATGATTTCATTCCTTATGGGGGGTAGATGGTGAAGTGTTGAGGGGAAGCGTGCAAGTTGAAAAAGAACTGGTTGCTGAATTCAAAGTGCAGTATTTTCTTCACTTACCTAGTGGGGGAGGGTTCTTGCCGAAATACGATAAAATCGAGGAGTTGTTAGTTGAACTTTATCAGCAACGGGCGTTGTTTTCTGCTCTATTTGAGCGGCGCATGACGGCGGTCTCGGAAGAGGCGGTGCTGGAGTTGATGGATGACCAATCGGAAAAGCTGGATCGTTTGGCGGCCTATGGGCTTCTGGTACGCTCGCCGGGGTTGGTGGGGCTGGACTCCCAGTTATTGGATTTTTTCGGGGACTATATGGAGGTCGATGAGACTGTTCATGTGCTCTATATTCAGGAAAATCTCGACGAAATAAAAAAGTTTAAAGCCTATTGGTTTAAAGACCGACAAGAGCGTTACCTGCTGAAAATAAAGAAGCATTTGCGGGGAATCACCCGTATTACAGCCCTAAATGTGAAAACGTTGCGTGGTAATATGGAGGAGAGCTACACCACCGAGAGTAATTTTGAGTTGAAGCGAGCAAAGCTTGAGGATGTTCGGGTTCAGCGCGATGCGCTTGAGGGGGTGATTAAGGCCGTTCACCAAATGCTGGAGGATGGGCTATTTTTCCGGACGGCTTCGGATGAGGAGCTTTTGCAGATTGTATATCGCCTACGCAAGTTGTTGCGGGAGAGCCTGCATAATCTGATTGAAGTGCAGCATAAGGTGATTGCCTATCTCAACCATATTGAAAAACGGGCGGCGGTGGTGGAAAAGGTATTGCGCTTAAAAATGTTGAAGGATAAGCACTATCTTCAGCAGCAGACTGATTTTTATCGGTTAGCTCGGCGGGGCGCGGGTTTGCCGCTGGATCGGATTGAACCGTTGCGTACTCGGCTATCGGTTTCCTCTCTTCAGGAAGAGGAATCGATGCAGGCTTTGGTGCTGAAGGTCCGCGCCAAGCTCAAACATCGTACTTTTCTGGCACAGAACCGAGCGAGCGAATTGCCGGAATCGGCCCTGGGTGAAGATGAGTTGGTCGAACGTCGCATTAATCTATTTGTGCTAAAAAATAGTTTTCTAAAACGTAGTGGGGATCTGTTCTCTTTTGTAATGGAGTACGATTTTAAAGAGCCGATCGATGAGCCCCAGCGGATCGGTGTCTTTTGCCAGTTGGCTTCGCGTTTTGCGGCGGAGTTCTATTTTTCCGAAGAGATGATGCAACAGGGTGATTTTGAAGTGGCGTTGATTTATGGGAAAGGAGAGAGGCGATGAGCAAAACAGCGGAGGTTTTTGAGGCGTTGAGTCGCGGTGGATTTATTTGCTCGAATGCGATTGGTTCCGAGGAGCGCGATCTTTATCAATATGTGGAGGAGCATGAGCTGCGGCTATGTAAAATATTTTTGGAGATCAGTTATCGGCTGGAGACCGGAAATAATTATTACTATTTTTCCCGAGACCGCGAGGAGTCGCAGAGCAAGGAACGCAAGGTGGTAAAAGCGCTTCGTTGGCTGGACATGCTCGCCTTCTTTACCACGTTTCGCAAAGATCTCTGCCGGGGTGCGCGCCTTTCGCCGCATGATATTGCGGGGCAGCTCGACCTTAATAGTTCGCTGAAAGATCAACTGGCCGCATTGCAGCGGGGTGCGGGAGCTCGGAACTATACAGAGCAGCTAGATGCCTTGTTTAAGGAGTTAAAAAAAGAGGGGTTCATCGCGCTCGAAAACGAAGCGAGCCAGACGTGGAAGCTGTTGGATGCCTGGGATTATATGGAGCAGATGGTGATGGCGGTGAATATCTTTGAAGACGAGGACGGAGAATGAATCAGTTGCGACGTATGGTTTTGGTGAATAGCGCGAAGGTGCGCTACCGAGAGGTGGAGCTAGATGGCCATATTCACTTTATCGGAACGCAAGGAACTGGGAAAAGCACGTTGTTGCGAGCCATTCTCTATTTCTATAACGCGGAATCGCGCAAGCTGGGGATTTCGAAAGAAAAAAAATCGTTTGCAGAATATTATTTTCCGTATGCGGATTCCTATATTTTTTATGAAGTGCAGACGGGGGCTCGGCGGTTTTGCGTTTGGCTCTACAAACGAAACAACAAGCTCTGCTTTCGGTTTGTGGACGGGGGATATGATCGGGCTCTGGCGCTTGAAGGTAAGCGTGCGCGGAGTGAGACGGAGTTGATGGCCAAGGCGGTGGAGCTGGGCTTTAAGGTGGAGCGGGCCATTTATAACCGAACGGACTACCGCGACATATTGTACGGTGAGAACCGAGCCATGCGCCGCTATGCCTTGATGCAGAATACGCAGAGCTACAGCACCATTCCGCGCACCATTTCGAACATCTTTCTCAATGCGAATTTGGATGGGGATTATATCAAGAAAACGATCATTGATTCGCTGAGCGATGATTCGGTGGAAATTAATCTAGAGACGAATCGGCACCATTTAGAAACGGCGCGGAACCATTATGAGGATGTGATGGAATATCAGCGTAATGAAGCGCAGGCGGAGCAGATCGTTTCGGCCTATGCTGCCGTGGTTGAGCTGGAGGAGCGCCAACGCGAAAGTGCTTGGAAAATTGGCGCGGCATTTAATCGGGCGCGGGGACAGGTGCGCGTGCTGGATGGGCAGATCGCCGAAGAATCTAAAGCCGAGCAACAGCAACGGGAAAAATTGAAAGCGGTGCGGGATCAGTTCGATACCGAAAAGCGGCGGATCGATAATCGGTTGGCCGGTGTGAAAAAGGATATTGCCCGGGCCAACAAGTTGACCCGCGATTATGCGGAGATGGGGATTGAAGCGTTGCTAGAAGAGGCTCAAAAAGCCTCGCAGCTGGAGCAGGAATTGAAGCATTGCCATGAGCAACTTCGGGTGCTGACTGCGCAGGTAGAACAGCAGGAACAGCAGTTTGAAATTGCAGCGCAAAAACTGGAAAATGAATGCCACCTGCACCTGCAACAAACCCGCGCAGAACTAAGCGACTTTAAAGACCATCAGCGCGAGGAGTTGGATGCGGCGCGGAAGAATTATGAGAAGCAGATGATCGCGATTGACCTCGACTACGAAGAAAATAGTGGTGGATATCACATCAGTAAATCCGAGGCGGAGCATACGCTGAAGGAGTTAGAGTTTGAACTGCGCGGGCTCGATAATGTTCGATTTTTTAAAGACGAACAAAAAAGAGTTGAAGAGTGTGGGTTGGAATTGGAGCGGCAGCTGATTCGTATGCAAGCGACGAAGCAGCAGATGAGTGCGGCCATCGAAGCTCAACAGCGCGAAGCGGAAGATCGCCAAAAAATGGCGAAGATCGAAGGCGAAAATACGTTGCGCCCACTCACGGACGAACGCCAAGTTGTGCAGGCGCGGTTGATGGATCGAAACGCGAAGTTGGATGCGCTCAATGGTTCGTTGTTAGAATTTCTGGATGATCAGGTGGAGGGGTGGGGCAAGACCATTGGAAAGGTGGTGAGTTCTGATGTGTTGCTTCACTCCGGATTGAATCCACAAAAGTGTGGGGGTGGATCGCTCTATGGAATGGACTTAAATCTAGAGCACCTGCCGGAGGGCACGTTATCTAAAACTGGGTTGCAGGAAGAAATTTCTTTGGCAGAAAAGGCGCGCGAAGTACTTGCAAAAAAGATTGAAAAGCAACTCACGGAAAGCCGAGCCGCGCAAGATCGGTTGTTGCAGCAGTATAATCGAAAACTCCGAGAGTTGCAGGACTCGATGAAGACCGCCTCGATGGATATTTTTAAATTGGAGCGCGAGTTGGAGCGCAACCAATTGGCTCAACAAAACCGCCGCGAAAAAGAGGATGAAAAACGAGCGGAGCAACAGCGCGGACTGGAGGAGAAAAGATATAAAATTTGTGCTCAGGTGAAGGAGCTGGCGGGGCTTATTACCGATCTGATGGAGAAGAAGGCGGCGGAGAAAAAACGAATAAATACCGACTTTAATCGGGATGTAAAGGGGCTGAAAAAAGGAATTCAACAGCGTGTCGATGAGGCCGAACAGAAGATGGTCGAGCAGCAGAGGTGGCTGAAAAAACAACAAGACTCGCTTTATGGAGAACGAGCGGTTGTGCTTCAAAAAGAGGGTGTGGATGCGCAGAAGGTGGCCACACTGGAAAATCAGGAGAGCCGACTGAAATACGTGCTGCAGGAAATTCGGAAGAATGAAAAGAGGCGTATTTTTTATGAAAAAGATAAATGCGACTGGATAGATAAACTCCCCGAATTCCAGCGCGAGCGTGGCCAGCTGGAAAATAAGCTAGCGCATCAAGTTGACCGCTTTGAACATCGTATCCGACAAGAGCAGGAACAGCTTTGCGAACGATCGACCAAATTAAAGTTTCTTCAAGAGGAACATCAGCGGATGTCGACTGAAGTGGCCGCCTTTGAAAAATTTGAGCGGGAAGATATTTTTGTGTCATTTAAATCATTCATTTGTCATCACGATCAAGCGGAAGAGGCTAATTGTGGTGAGTGGATTAGTGAATTGCAAAATCTGGCGTGGAAATTTGAAAAGCAATTCAAGAAATTGACGGAGCGAATCACGGCGCTTTCGGGTCGATTTAGCGAGGGGAATTGCCTCGGTTTCGAAGTTCATTTGGTGGGCGAGGCCGGTTTTAGAACCTTTGCGGAAACGCTGGCTGAATTTGTGCGCGAGCAGAAAATCATTACGCTAAAAACCGAAGTGACCCGGAAATATTCCATGGTTCTTGAAGCCATTGTAAACGAAACGAATCGATTGCTTCAGCGCGAAGGCGAAGTGCATCGAGTGATTCATAAGATCAATGGGGATTTCAGAAACTCCAATTTCGTGGGGGTGGTGCGCAGTATTGAGATGCGACTCCAGGAGAGTGGGAATCGTATTTTTCAGGTGCTTCGTGAAATCTGCCAATTTCAGACCGAAAATCACATGAGCTTCGGTGAGCTGGATCTATTTAACCGGGGAGATAGTGGGCATGATGAAAAAGCCGTTGAGCTATTGGATCAGCTCCGCGTGCAGATGGGGCAGTCAAAGAATACAAAATTAAAACTCGAAGATGCGCTCGATCTGGAATTCCGCATTTGTGAAAACGAAAACGACACAAATTGGGTCAGTAGCCTTGCAAATGTGGGATCGAACGGGACCGATGTGCTTGTGAAATCAATGATCTACATCAACCTGTTGAACATCTTTAAAACAGGAACTCGAAAACAGTCCGAGTCGACTCGGTTGCACTGTCTGGTGGATGAAGTGGGCATTCTGCACGATAGCAATGTGGCCAGCCTGATCAACTTTGCCGCCGAGCGGGGGATTTGCATGATTAATGGATCGCCCAACTCGCACAATGAGCAGGACTACAAACACATCTACATCTTTAAAAAAGATGAGGGTAGCGCCGACACCACAATCACCAAACTACTCAGCCATGCCTCCTGAAAAAATAAGTCGAAACTTTGCGCTTAACCTACAACGGCTTGTTGCAGGGGAGGTGCTGAATGCCAGTGCCTTTAGAAATAAGAGGCAGTTGGGCAAGCTGGTAGAAGATCTCGCCGTTATTCGAATGGTAACAGGGCGCAATCGCTCGTCTTACCAATGCCCCGATCCCAAGGCACTTCAAAATTATCTTCGCCTTCATTTTGGAATTACAGATCTGCCCGCATATATCGAATTATTGGATCGGAAAAATTGCGATGGCGAGGATTCATTACAAGCCACCACCTCAACAAAAATGTTGCGCCAAAAAGGGCTTCGGGGATTTTTTGTTAAAGCATTTTCAACGGAATTGAAGATAGATGCCACACAGCTTATCGCATTGCCGAATGGGGTTGAATATTTCGTACATCGGCCAGAGACGTTGTGTATTTCCGCTTCCGCGCTCGTGGTTGGAGTGGAAAATCCAGAATGTTTTGTTAAAGCGGAGCGCTTGGTGCATCTGTTTCCCCAGCAACAACTGGTCTTTGTGTTGAGGTATCATAGCAACAGTCCGGTTGAGTGGATTCAAACCATTGACAACTCCTACCTCCATTTTGGTGACTTTGATCCGGCGGGAATCGCAATCTATTACAATGAATACCTTAAACGACTGGGCGAGAAACGGTGCCGATTTTGGGTTCCACCGAATATCGCAGAATTAATAGACATTCATGGCCAGGCGGAACTCTATGACCGGCAAGAGCACCTTTTGCCACCGATAGGCAACATCCAACAACTGGAACTTCGAGATTTGATTAATCTCATTACGCAGCAGGGTAAAGGGCTTGAGCAAGAGCAGTTATTTTGAGAGTAGAAACGGATTAGATTTCACTATTTCAAATATAGGCATTAAATCATATCTTCTCCGGATTGAAAGAGGAAGAACAGCATGATGGATCATATTCAAATTTATTTTGGGAACGACGAATATCTGGTGGGCCTGAACGCCCGTAAAAAGGTGGATCAATTTTGCCCAGCGGCGGAACAGGCGCTGTCGCTCGAAACGATCGATGGCAGTGCGGCCAAAATTGACGAGGCGATTGCGGCGATCGATCAGTGTCTGGCGGCCTTCCGAACGGTTGGTTTATTCGGGGGGAAGAAGGTGGTTTGGTTCCGCGATGTTTCGCTGTTTAAAAATGCGGTGATCATGAAAAATGTGAAGGTCAAACAGTTGCTTAGCGAATTGGCTTCTGACCTGAAAGCGGGATTGGCGGCGGATCAGTTTTTAGTGATTTCTGCCCCCGGAATCGATAAACGCTCGGCTTTTTATAAAGCACTCAAAAGCGTGGGCGACATTTCGGAATATGATATTCCTGAGCGCGATTATGAAGCTCGGCCATTGGCCTTAAAACGCGCGATTTCGCTTTTTAAGCGGGAGGGCTATTCCATTGATTCTGCCACCGCGGATTCGTTCATTGAAAAGACGGGGTTTGAAACCCGTCAGATTATGAACGAAGTTGAAAAGATGGTGCTTTTTAAGGGCGATGATAAAACGATTGGCTTGCCGGATGTGCAACTGATTACCTCGACCTCCGGCGAAGCCATTACATGGGATTTTACCGATGCGGTTGCTGAACGAAACCTAGGCGAAGCCATTCGGATTTTTCGCCAGTTACTTTTTCAAAAACAGTCGGCGATTGGTCTACTTATTCAGATCGAAAACATGTTCCAAAATATGCTGCGGTTTCGGGAATATATCGATGCCGGCTGGCTCCGACTCAATGGGAATCGGATTCAGTGGGGGAACGATGCTGAGATCGACGACTATTTTGCAGAGATGAGCGAAGACCCGCGTAAAATGCACTGGTTCCGGGCCTCAAAAATTGCCGGGCAGGCTTCGTCCTACACGGTTCGCGCGTTGGCCGCTCGTAAACGGCTGGTCGTGGATACGCACGAACAGATGATTTCCGGCGGCTCAATCCCGCACGATCTCATATTCGAAACGTTGCTCGCCAAACTCTGCACCCCGAAAAAACGCCGGCGATAATGCCGGCGCCTGCGATCGATTCTTAGAATCGTTCTTGGTCTAGCTGGTATTCCTTGACTCGATAGGGGCCGGCGGGGAGGCCATGGTGAGTTTCAACCACGGCGGCTCCGTTGGCTTGGCGGGCGAGTGGCATGTGGTTGGGCTTGGCTTTGGTGGCCGCGGCTTGTACGGCCGATATGATTAGATCCGCGATAAGATTTCCCGAGCCCCCGGTTTGGGGTTGGTAGACAATTTTTTGATCGGTTTCCCAGAGCGTCTCGCCGGTGTGGCCATCTTTTAGGACATAGTTAAATTCGACGGTGACGGTGGTCGTTAGTACGGCATATTGGGCATCCCAGCGCTCGACCGAAACATAGAGCACGGAGTCGGCGCCAAAGAGGGCGGCCAGCCGGGTGGGATCGGCGTTATGCACCATATCGGCATCGGCCAGCCCGTCTGCTTCCATCACGCGTTTAACCATGTGAACGGGAAAAACATAGTAGCCCCGCTCGGCGACGGGTTGTGAAATGGCGGAGAGAAAATAGTCGGAGGCATCGATGTCGACGCTATTATTCACCACGGGAACAATCAGGATGGAGCGCGGGTCGGCGGAGCGGAAGGCGGAATAGTCGTAGCCGGAATTGATGGGCGGCATGACGCACCCGGACAATAGGGATGCCAGAGAGGCGAGCAGGAGTAGCCGTTTCATTTTGAACTCCTTTTTTCAGCAATCTGCGCGGTTTGAATCATGCTGTCCATAAACACGGCCGATTCCGGCCAAAGGGCCTTTTCCTGGGTGTAGTATTTGATGGCGAGTGCGTTTTCTCCGCGTTGCATCAGCAGGAATCCATATTCAGCATAGAGGCCGGGGGCCATGGGTTTTATGTCCGGGTTTCCGCGGCTTTCGTATTTGGTGATCAGGGCAGTTAGATCGACATACAGCTCTTCGTCGTCTTTCGGGTGTTTATAGTTTTCGTAAAGCCACTGATCGTAGTCGCCCCATTCATATAGCGAATGCGAGGTGCATCCACAGAGCAAACCGAGTAGGAGAAGGAGTGTGATTCGTATCATGGGGTTTTAATCCATAGATTCCGCTGATTACTCCGATTGAATCCGTGCAATCTATGAAATCGGTGGATATTCCTTTTTAGGGTTGAACGGTGAGAACTTTGGTGGTGGTTCCGCTGAGAAATATAGTTTCAGAGAGCAGCGTGGTATTCCCAGATTTTACCTCGATGCGGTGCTTTCCGCTTTCGACCAGCAAGACGTTCTTTTCCCCGTCCCATTGCTTTGCGATGCCCATTTTTAAGCCATCCACAAATAAGACCGCACCTTTGGGCGCCCCACTAATACCGATCGATGGTCGATTATCTTTTTGTTCAATTTTAGCCGCATCGGGATAGTGACATCCCTGAAGCAGGGCCACGGATAAGATGATTAAACCGGCACATAAACGTTTCATGATCTACTCCTTAATCTCGGCAATAAATAGGTTGCTCAGGTCGGGTTCTGAAAAATCGCCTGCCATAATTTTTGCAATGGATCCTTCGTTGGATTCGCTGGTGCCAAAGGTGGAGACCACTTTAATTTTCCCCACCTGCGTGGCGGGAAGTTCGATGCCAAATCCGGTCTGTTTACTTTTGATCTGCTCGCCCCGACTCATCACGGCAAAGGCCTCGCCTTTTTTAATGCCCTGATGCGTGCCTCCGCTAATAAAGAGTTGATCGCCATCGATTTTAAGAATATCCGTGCGCCACTCGCGCTCTTCGAGCTTGCGGATCAACGTGTTCAAGACATCCGAAACCGCGGCATCAATCGCCTTATCGTTCAGGGTGGCATCATAGCCCGCCTTGCTACCGTAACCTGCGATTTCGCCCGCTTCGACCGTCGCGGTTCCAGTTCCTTTGGCGGTGAAGAAAATATGGCCGGTTTTCACATCCACCAACCGCAACTCGACCGACGCCTCCGCCGTCTGCTTTTTCGTGGAGCTCATGAAGCCTTTTTTGCCGGTGGTGGAATGGCCGAACTCGGTGAGCGATCCGAGGATCATGGTATCCACGCCGACGAGATCTAGCGCCTCGCCGGAAAGCTCGCCCTCCGCTTTTAGCTTATTAATATCGGGGCGTTCAAACACGAGGAAGCGATCCGATTCCACTAATCGTCCGGCCAAAATGTCGGAAACCTGTTTTCCCAGCGGATCATTTTCGTCGTCGCGCAGTAAAGATCGGCCATAGCGGGTTTCGTTGCTGAACCGGCCGATGGCGACTTTGCGTTTGAATTTGGGTTTGGCGGGGAGTGCCTGTTGCTTTTGGGCGGCAAGCTGCGCTTCGCGCGATACGTTGGACTCCATCGCTTCGGGCTGTTTTTTTACCGTTGCACAGCCAGAAAGAAAGGTTAGGGCCACGAGATAAATCAATGAATTTTTCATGGGAAACACTCCTTTTGAGAAAAATATTTTAGGCGAAGGACGGGGCGAGGTCAAGGGTGACTGCTGGGCATAAAAAAACCGCGGGATATACCCGCGGGTTTAAATTGTCGTTAATGATGTTAACGAGGCCTGCCGGAAGGTCATTCTATGCCTTTTTAGGAGCCTTAATAAGTTTAAAGTTTCCAGTTCAGGCCGAGACTTGCGTAGCCGATGTCGGCCTCGATTGCGGTGAATTCAATTTCGGCGCTCAGCTGATCCGTAACATGCCATCCCCCTCCGATTCCAATTGAAATGGCCAATCCGGGTTGATCGACATCGACTACAAATCCTCCCCCGGAAGAAGACACTGAGGAGGTGAGGTATTCGTACAAAAGGCCCAGTTTAGCTTTTAGGTAAAACTTACCGGAGGTCCGGTAAACGCCATAACCCGCGAGGGTGGTCACGGCCAAATCACCATAGCCGGAGATGTCACTGGATGCTTTGGAAACGGGGGTATTGAACTCGCCCTCAAAGGCAAAATTGTTATCGGGGAGATCGTAGCCAAATAGAAAGCCCAGCATCACGCCATCATCATTAAAGTCGGAGCTACTTATACTCATTGGGCCGCCCTTGACTCCTATATAGGTGTGACCAGACTCCGTGGTTTCAGAAAAAACGGATGAGGCCATTGCGGCCAGAACGATGATTGCTGTACTTAATGTGATTTTCATTTCTTTATTCCTTAGAGTTTACGGTTAAAAACTATTTTATTTTGTCGGATTCGGCTTTGCCTTTTTCCTCATCCATCAGCGTGAATTTTGGGCGTGCGGCGGGCCAGCCCATTTTGGCTTGGCCTTTAACATAGTAGGTTTTTCCGGCCTCTACCTTAATCATAACGGAATCCTTGCCGGCAATGGATGGAGAGTTAACCACAAAAGTGATTTCTCCAGCGGGGACGGTTTTTACAATTTTCGACCCATTTTTTAAAACACCGACCGTTCCATCGGCTCCACCGGTAATATTCAATCCAATGGCTCCGCCTTTCATATTTCGGGTGCGGTAAAAAATAACAGTTCCATTTTCGGTGGATTTCTTAACCTCCTCTTCGGCCATAACCGGGAGCGCCAGAATCGCACAAGCGAGCATACCGAACAGGATGAATCCTCTTTTCATATTCATGTGAACTCCTTTTTTTAATAGGGTGTAGGGAGGTAAAAAAATAACGGTATTTCAATTAAAATAACTGTAGCACGGTAGTCTTTAACATGGTGTTTTTATCTAACGTCGCTTTGAGCAATGCTGACATGAAGAACCTATTTTTGTAGACAATTCTCCCTG
>JAUUYK010000194.1 GCA_030588285.1 Kiritimatiellales bacterium | reverse complement strand
GGTGGCAATTGCGGTATAAATCTCTTGAAGAATCGAATGGATTAAACTGCCGCGTTCCATTGGATCGGGGGTGTCATCCGCCGTTCGGGGATCGCGGAAGCCAATGATGCGATCGAGCAGGAAAATATACCGACACTGCGCCAACGTTTCTAGTGCGGTTGGGCTCAATTCCTTCTTTGCCTCAAACCAATCCGCAATTTTATCCTTCAGTCCGACCATATGCCCGCAATATTTCGAGGGGCAACGTTCGGCGATGGGGGTTTCCAAAAAGGCGTTGCGTTCGGCCTCAATTTCGAGCATTTCAACCAGATGGTCAATAGAAGGACGGCTGGAAACGGGTGGCACGGGTTCGGTCGTGCAAGCGTCTGGCAGGCCTTGATGCACCGCGGATTGCAGGACCTCATCTTTTGCCCGACACAGCGGCGGCGGAACGATCGGAAGAAACGATTCGCCGGGCATCGGAATTCGATCTTCAGGGGCGACGTCTCCTTGTTGTTTCCAGTGGTTTGAAAAAAGGGTGTTGGATTCCAGTTGGTCAATACGCCATTGGTCATAGGAACTCAGCTGCATTTTTTCTGGCGCACACCACCCGGCTAAATCCCAAAGTTTACGGTAATATTCCCCTGCACCTTTTTCATTTCCTTCCTGATCGACCGCCTGATACGACAACACCAGTTGCTCCTGTGCCATACCTAACGCCGTGAGAAATAAGACCGACTCCTGCTCGAATAAAACCTGTGCCTCAGGCAACGCCATTTTAGGCAAATGCTGTCCGCGCTCCTTGAGGTGAACGCGCAGAAAATGCCGTTCGGTATCGCTCAGCAGTGCATCTTGCTGCGGAACGGCGGGAAACTCCCCTTCGTTGAGGCCGGCAAAAAGAACGAGATCAAATTCAAGCCCAACGGCATCGTGCGGATTCAGCACCCAAACGCCTTGTTCGTGGCTCTCGCGCGGGCGAATCGTGGCCTCGGCCAACAACTCTTCGAGTAGGTTAATCAGCTCCGCTAGCGGCAACGCGTGGTCGCCTAAGTTTTCGAGTGCAGCCTCGACGGCCCTTAACGCTTCGGCGTTGAAATGATCCTCCGGTTCCACCATCCGATCTTTAAGAATTTCTAGCGCCTGAAGGCCCGAGCATTTTTCCATCGCTTTAAAAAATGAGAATCGGTTTAGCTCAACGCGCAGCGGAAATTTAAGATAGTTTTCAACGGTTTCTTCGCGATTTTCAAATTGGATGGCCGGATTTCGAACCAGATCAATAAGCGTATCGCGCAAGGGCCGCAACGGGAAAGCGAGCCAACAAAAGAAGGCTTTAACCACCGGCGAGGAAAGCACAGGACGGCCTCGGCGAAAATAATAGGGAATCTGAAACCGGCTGAATACATGCGGAATAATGTCCTGCACGGTTCCAATATTGGGAACCACCAACACGATACGATTGGGAGCCATCTCCTGCGTTTGGAGATTCCAGCAAATCCGACGGGCAAGATCTTCGATCTCGCCATAGGCACCGGCCGATCGTGAGAAATTGATCCGGCTTGCCTCTGAATAGTGCAGAATATCGGCACTATCAACCGCGAGCGCATCACCCAGATCCTCCGCCCAAACCGCCCACGGAGCGGCCATAATTTCGGACCGAATCTGCTGCCCCATCCGATCGGCTGCGGCCTCGGCGTGCGCAGAGGGAAGCGCCGATTCAACGCGTATTTTTAGCTTTTTATTCAGGGCAATTACGCACGACTCTTCAAATGGATTAAACCACCGAACCGAACGAAACGTCAGGTGTTTGACGTCCCGTAATTTTGGCGGCCATTTTTCGCGATTGCCTTTAAGTAGTTTTAAAAGAGCCCGATTAACATCCAACGAATCGGCGATCCCTTCCTGCTTCGTAATCGCCTGCCAAACACTAAAGAGCGTTCCAAGTTGCTGTAATTTTTGGCTTCGTTGTGTATCCAGCAACCATTCAACGATGCGCGCGGATTCCAGCGGGAGCGACGCCATTTCAGCAATTAGTTTATCGAGGACATGTCCGAGGGCATTTGCGGAAAGTTTGCCCAATGCCCCTGTTCCTGAAAAATGGCCGGAAGCGACTTCCACCACCTGCTTGCGAAAGAGCAGCTGCTCGGCGGCATTCATGCGGCGCCCTTTATTCTTTAGGTACGGGAGGCACAGTTGCCGAAGCCGCGCAAAGGTGGTGTGGCCAGATGCATCCACCCAGCCATGTTCCAGCGCCTGTTCCTGCTGAAAGCGCCGAAGCGCCAACTCGGTTGGGAAAATCGTTAATTCAGTCATACACACCCAACGGCCGGGGGTTAGCCACCTGCCTGAAAGTTAAAGTTAGAGGGTTTTAATGAAACGAGCGATGCGCACCATAGCTTCTTTAATTTCGTCCAGACCGGTGGCATAGGAACAGCGGATAAAGCCTTCGCCGCAGGCGCCAAAAGCGGTGCCGGGAACGCAGGCCACGTTTTCTTCATCGAGCAGTTTAAGCGAAAATTCTTTGGCGGTCATACCGAACTTGCTGATGTCAGCAAAGGCATAAAACGCCCCGTCGGGACGGATGCAGGGAATCCCCATCTCTTCGAGGGAAGCATGGATAAAATGGCGGCGTTTTTTGTATTCGCCCTTCATGTAGGCAATATCTTTTTCAGCATGCTTAAGCGCTTCAATGGAGGCTTCCTGACTGAGCACCGGGGCGCAGAGCATGGAGTATTGATGAATCTTCATCATGGCTTCTGTCAATTCCGGCGGAGCACAGGTGAAGCCCATGCGAAAGCCGGTCATGGCCCAGGCTTTGGAAAACCCGTGCAGATAAATGGTCCGTTCTTTCATTCCGGGGAGCGAGATGATGCTGAAGTGTTCGCGATCGTAGGTGAGCTCGTCGTAAATTTCATCGGTGAATACGATTAAGTCGTGCTCGACGGCAAAAGCGGCAATTTGCTCCACATCGTCTCTCGAGAGCGCCGCGCCGGTCGGGTTGTTTGGAT
>JAUUYK010000028.1 GCA_030588285.1 Kiritimatiellales bacterium | reverse complement strand
GTCCGTAATAGCCATCCGGGCGTTTCTGCCGTTTAAATCGTGCTCTGGGATAAGATCATTAAAATAAAGCCCTATCTTCCGTAGCCTATGCGCAAACATCTGACGCCTTCATTTATCAGATGTTCGACATAGATTATCTCTCTTTAGCGGTCGACACGGGCTCCGCCGCCACCGACCATTTTTTCTACTTCCGACACTGAGGCCATCGTGGTGTCGCCCGGCGTGGACATGGCAAGCGCGCCATGCGCCGCGCCATATTCAACCGCGCTCTGCGGATCGCCCAGTTCCATCAACCCATAAATAAAGCCGGAAGCAAAACTGTCGCCGCCCCCAACCCGATCCATGATTTCAAGCTCGGGACGGTGCGTGGCGGTATAAAATTCCCCATCGAACCAAGCCATTGCACCCCAATCGTTAACCGTTGCGCTTTTCACTCCACGCATGGTCGTGGCGGTGGCCTTGAAATTTGGAAAATCAGCAACGGCCTTTTTGATCATTTTTTGGAACGAACCGACATCGAGGTCGGTCAGGTTTTCGTCTGCGCCATCGATTTCGAATCCGAGACACGCCGTAAAATCCTCTTCATTACCGATCATAACATCCACGTATTGGGCGATTTCACGATTGATTTCCTGGCATTTTTCTAGCCCGCCAAATCCCTTCCAAAGCGAGGGGCGATAGTTGAGGTCGTATGAAACGATCGTTCCATGTTTTTTAGCAATCCGAGCCGCTTCGATGACTACATCGCCGGTGGTTTCGGATAGGGCGGCAAAAATACCGCCGGTATGGAACCAACGGACGCCAAGCGTACCGAAGATATATTCCCAATCGATGTCGCCCACTTTTAATTGCGAGACGGCGGTGTTCCCACGATCCGAGCAACCCACCGCTCCGCGAATACCATAGCCCCGTTCTGTAAAGTTTATGCCATTACGGACGGAACGGCCGATGCCATCATACTCAACCCAATTAATTAGCGAGG
This sequence comes from Kiritimatiellales bacterium, assembly GCA_030588285.1. The sequence goes on along the minus strand of JAUUYK010000028.1, from coordinate 8,160 downwards.
TATCTACCCCACCCTGTAGAATAAAATCTTCCATCAACAGCCCGACTTCGTTTTTAGCAAAAGCGGTCGCCACGGCCGCACGCTGGCCAAAACAACGGCGCAGTCCACGCGCCACGTTATATTCGCCACCCCCTTCCCATGCTCGGAAATTGCGGGTGGTACGAATCCGGCCTTCGCCCGGATCTAAGCGGAGCATAACCTCACCCAAGGATAAGATATCGAAGCGACAATCTGCCGCATTTTTCACATTCAATGCATTCATATATTTCCTTTATTCAACAGTAGATAGATAAAAAATAAGGCTAAAAATATACCCTGTTAAGCCAATTAAAAGCAACCATGTCGCTATTCGATAATACTTTGTTTTAGAATCTCTACGCTTGAGGTTTTCCTCCAACGTTTCATCCATATTCTCCCCTCGCCAAGCCGTGAGCCACCGCAAACGCAAGGGACCCACCCCAATGGCAATCACCGATGCGAGCACGAATAAAAGGCCGAACCCGATGAAGAAGCGACTGTATGCATTCGACTGCGCCATGCGCGGGCCCGAAAACCCTGTAATCGTTAGACAAATGGTGGCCAATCCCAACAGCATCTGAGCGCGCGTTTGAATCAAGGCGAAAGAGTCCTTCACGACCGCAAATAGTTTTGCATAGTTTTCGGCTCCATGAATCTCCTTCATGAACTCCAGTTCTTCCGTAGAGTTGAGCTTTCTCATCGAGAGTCTCCTATAATCGATTCATCGTTAGACCGCCATCCACATAAATAGCTTGTCCAGTTGCGTACGGCAGATCTCCACGCGCCATGGCCGTGGCCAGTTTACCAATGTCTTCCGGCAGGCCCCACCGTTTCTCGACCAATAGCTCGGTGTTAAAAATCAGGTTATCGTATTTATCGGTCACGCCAGCGGTCATATCGGTTTTAATGATGCCGGGACGAATTTCATAAACCGGAATGGAAAACGCACCCAAACGTGCGGAAAAGAGCTGACTCATCATGCCGAGGCCGGCCTTGGAGATGCAGTAGTCACCGCGGTTAGGCGAAACCACGGTGGCGGAGATGGAGCCGATATTGATGATGCACCCGGCGAAAGAGTCGTCGGCCTGTTTTTGTTCGATCATCCAGTTCGAAACGGCCTGCGTCAGGAAATAGGGTCCTTGCAGATTAATTTTCATGATCCACTCGAAACTTTCCTCATCGGCTTCTAAAATATCAGCGCGCACCTTGGGAGCAACTCCGGCATTATTAACCAGCACGTCTAATCGACCAAATCGTTCCTTAATTTCTGCAAGCATCACTGTGCGGTCGGTGGAAGAGGAAACATCGCCGGAGCAATAGAGCACTTCGGACCCCAGCGCTTCTAATGCGCGAACGGAGTCCGCCACCTTCGAGGCATCTGATCGACCGCTCAGCACGAGGTTAAACCCATCGGCCGCCAGCTTTTCACAAATACCCAAGCCAATGCCGCGTCCGCCACCCGTTACCAATGCTACTTTTTTACTCATAGTCTGATTTCCTTCCTTTTAAAATCGGTTCTGTTTACGACAGGGATCCGTTCGATTTTCTAAAATAGAAACCGTCTGCGATGCATTGGGCCATACTCGATATCGACCCACTTATACCCCTATCTGATTTAAAGCTGGGCAAAATATAGCGCTCGATATAGTTCTCATGCAATATAATTTACAGTGATTTTTACTTACTGAGAAAATTATACCGCTTAAATCACGGCATTCCCAACTAGGTCGTTGGAACCCGCAACCAATTTTTGAGCGTTTTGGCATCGGCTAGAAACTGAGCGGGATCGTTGTCTCGCACAAACTCCATCAGGGCAAAATGATCGCCGGCTGAAAATTCGGTGGCGAGATAGAGCAACCAGTCCTTCGTTCCTTCCACCAAGGGTCGGCTTTCGCGTTGTTGCTTCTCGGAATCGTACAGCCAGTAAAATACATGCAGGTTGAGAATACGCTCCTTCAGAGCATCCAACCCTTGGAGGCGATATTCCATGCCCGGCCCCCAATATACCGGTTGCCAATAGGTATATAGATTCGGATGGCAGGCCTCCTTCATTAAACGGATTGCGGACTCATTCGTGTCCATTAATGTATCGCGGTGGAATTCGAAGGCTAACCGGACACCAGACTTTGCGGCCTGTTCCGCAATCCGAAGCCCTTCGTCGGCAATTCGCCTGCGGTAGGTTTCATCCGCCGTATCCGACCCGTGTTGCCCAGCCCAAATACGGATGGTATCGGTTCCCAACTCAAGCGCGGTTTCAAGAACGGGTTTAAAGTCCTCCACCCCCCCCTCTTTGTCGGCAATCCTATAGTAGGACCCATAGGAGGAGACGACCAAACCCGCCTCCAGCGTGATCCGCCGCGCCTCTTTTGCCGCAGCCAAATCGCCATGCGGAACATGCACATCGCCGCCCCATTCAATGGCATCGAGCCCGGCCTCTTTCACCAGCTCTGCCGTTCTCGCAATGGAGAGCTGACGAAATGTAATTGAACAAATCCCTGTCTTTATATTTTTATTCATTAAATTTTCCGTTCTCTATCGTCGACGGTGCGTCTCTTTCCGTAACGGCATCCACGTTATCCGACAGGTCTGCGGCCGCCAAACTACTTTTTGCACGATGGATTGCGCGGCCGAATTTCGATGCCTATTTCACATTCCTTATTTTCAGGTATCGCCTCCATAGCACCCCTCCGATACCGGCAACAACCCCCCCGCATAGGAGAAAGCAGACGCGACCCGTGAGATCATTCGGGAGGAGCACGCCGAGTATCAAAATCCCGCCGTAGGAAAGACAAAGCCCGCCCATTTTACGACACTGCATGATATCGGTATGACGGTGCTCATCGGAATCCGCAAGAACGGGGGTATCCATATCTGAATATAATTTATCGACGCGTTTCTGATCTTCTTCTTTTAGCGGGAAATACTTATAGAGCGAGGCGGAAACCAGATAAATAATCGTTCCGAGAACACCACCAACCAAGTAGATGACGCCGGACATTAAGTCCGTCGCTTCACGCGGGCTCATAGGTTTCCAGCCGAAGTATTCCGCAACGGCATGATAGTTCACGTGGAATTTAAGTAAATAGGCCACGATCAGCAACGTAATGATCGTAATCACTGGAGTTGCCTTGGGGGTCTTACGAATAAGGAGTCCCAAACAGAGCGGAATCACCAGAGGCATCCCCAGAATTGCGTTGAAGTGCTGATTCCACGCAAATAGATCGCCGCTGCTATATTTGGCATAAGCAAAGCCACCCGCAATCATAATTACACCCGCCAATGTGGTGAAAGACTTCCCGACAAAGAGCAACTCCCGTTCGCTCGCATTAGGGCGGAACAAGGGCATGTATATGTTGCGCACCAGGACGGCACTGTTTTGGTTGAGCGCAGTATCAAGCGCCGACATGGTGGCGGCAAAGATGCCACAGCCGAGCATGCCGAGCATGCCCTTGGGCAATACTTCAACGGCAACGGCCATATAAGCCATCTCCTCTGGATTCTTTAAATTAGGAAAATTTGCGCCCAGATCGGGAAATAAGATCGTGGCGGCCATCGGTGGAATAAACCAAATGACCGGCCCAACAAAGAATCCAATAGAATATAACCACGCCGCCTTTTTGGCATCCGAGTCGCTGCGCACCGTCAGGAATCGACCGGCCCCCATTAGTAGGTGATAAATCTGCAGGAACTGCCACATGGTCAGGCCAATTACGAAAATAATCAAGACCGGCAACTGGTCGTGAATGGTCCAATCGAACATCCGCGGCGGAAGCTGAGAAACAAACCCGGAAACGCCTCCGATATCTTTATGCGCCAACACCAACACCATCGTGATCACCGTGATCACAAAAAGCACCAGACTTTGAACAAAGTCGGAGGCCACTACAGCCCAGGCTCCGCCGGTAACCGACATAAAGACGACAATAAGCCCAACCAGCGCCATCCCCTGCCCCAGTGAGATCCCCATGAGAGGGGTCACGAAAATACAGAGCGTATAGAGCGCAATGCCTGAAAAGAGGATACGGGATAACGTCGTATGCCATGCAAAAATTTGTTCCGTCGTTCTTCCGTATCGCGCCAGGATGGCATCCACGGGAGAGATGACCCGCATTCGGCGATAGCGGTGGGCCAAATGGATGGCCAAAACGATGCCGAAGATCGACTGCAAAAAGAACGAGGTGAAAATAATCATCGTTCCGGTTGCATAGATTCGCCCACTCGCCGCCACAAAGGTCCATGCGCTAAAGTTTGCCATAAATACCGAGGCTCCGGTCATCCACCAACTCATGGATCCCCCGCCCCGGAAATAGTCGCTACTATCCTTACTCGAATTGCGAAAAATAAGTCCAATCACGATCATGAATACGAAATAAATTCCGATTACCAACTTGTCTTGCCATACAAACATCTTTACAGCTCCCTTAAAATTTCACTACGAATAAAAACCTTATCCAAACTGGAGGTCACCTTCAAGTCCGTATGAAGGCGAAGAATAGGCGCCAGTCCGTTGCGATGGAATGTCCTTCGCTAAAAACTCGCGGCCGAGTTAAAAGGTGAGGGTTCTTCTGGGCGCAGAATGCTTTTGTTCGCCACGGCGCTTGGATCGAAATTCTGAGTGTGGCGAATAAGGTTCCGCACTATTTTCTAACTGGGTGGCGCGGGAAATTATCCAGCATTCATCACGATAAAAAAAAACTACCGCGTGGTCTGTACGGACCATGCGGCAGAATTTAAAACCTCGATTTTACAGAGACCAATCAGATCATGGGTTCAGCACGTTTACACAACTGAATGGAAAGTCCCCATGGATCACGCAGCATGGCCAGCGTATCGCCAGTCGATAAGGTTTCCGGTCCAGAAACAATCGTTGCTCCGGCTTTCAGCAACCGCTCCGTTGTTAATTCCACCTCATTGCAAGCAAATGCCACATGAAGAATCAATGGATCCATTGACGCATAATCAGGAGTCGATACTACGGGGTTATTGTAGATTTCAAGCATGACATCGCCGGACTCATCCGCGAGAAAACGCACTGGAACCGGAGCATCTGACCCCCGTTTAATCGAGAATCCCAAGTGTTCGACATACCAGTCTGCCGCAGCGGCTGGCTCTTCTGTTTGATACGCAAAATGTTCAATCTTCATTCTTAATCTCCTTAAATATATTTTTAATTAGCGGCCCATCCAGCCGCCATCGACGACCATAACATGCCCATTCATATAGCTAGAGGCATCTGATGCGAGAAAAACAGCGGGTCCCTGAAAGTCCTTGGGGTCACCCCACCGGCCGGCCGGGATACGATCAAGAATCGTTTTGGATCGCTCGGGGTCTTCCCGTAGTGCCTTGGTATTCGCGGTCGCAATATAGCCCGGCGCAATCCCGTTGACATTAACGCCTTTACCCGCCCATTCATTGGCGAAGGCCATCACTAAACGACTGACGCCGGCTTTACTGGCCGCATACCCCGGCACAGTAATCCCGCCTTGGAAGCTTAGTAGCGAACAAGTGAAGATAACTTTACCGCTTCCGCGCTCCATCATGCCACGCCCCAATTCGCGCGTCATAATGAACTGAGCACTGAGATTAACCTCAATCACCTTGTCCCAATATTCGTCGGAATGCTCATGGATCGGCATACGCATAATCGTGCCGGCATTATTGATTAAGATATCAGGGACTCCTACTGAATCCTTCACCTGCTCAATTGCGGCATAGAGTGATTTCCGATCGCTAAAGTCGGTATCGATATAGCGGTAAGAGCGGCCCAATGCCTCAACCGCATCCTTTGTTTCCGTGTCCTGAACCGGCAAGCCAATACCCACGACATCCGCCCCAGCTTCAGCCAGAGCAATGGCCATTCCCTGCCCGATTCCGCTTCCGCAACCGGTAACCACGGCCTTTCGGCCGTCCAATGAAAATTCATTTAGAATCATCTTATTCTTCTCCGTGAGAGCTTTATTTTAAATCCTTAACGGCAATATGATCCATATCACCGAAGTCTTGATTTTCGCCGCCCATGCCCCAACAGAACGTATAGGCTTTCGTGCCCGATCCAGAGTGAATCGACCACATCGGCGAGATCAGCGCCTGCTCATTAGAAACGGCAATATGGCGGGTTTCATCGCTGGGTCCCATGAAGTGGAATACCTTCGATTTATCATCCAGCCCAAAATAGAGATAGACTTCCGTCCGACGCTCATGCGTATGGCACGGCATCGTATTCCAAACACTTCCCGGTTCGAGGGCGGTAAAGCCCATGACCAACTGGCAGCTCTTGATGCCATTTTCGTGAATGTACTGATAGATCGTACGCTTGTTTGAATCTTCCATCGATCCCATCTCGATCGCATTGGCATCCGCCTTTTTCGCCTGCATTGTGGGATATTCCGTGTGCGCCGGATAGCTGAGCAGATAGAACCGCGCTGGCTCCTCGCCATTCACGCTGTCAAAAACAATCTCTTTAGATCCACGTCCAATGTAGAGTCCATCCAAATTTTCCATTGCATACTCAGTGCCATCAACCGTCACCGTGCCCGAGCCACCAATGTTCAACACGCCGATTTCACGACGCTGGCAAAAATAGTCTGCCGCCAACTCGGCCCCAGCTTCAAGCGCTAAGCTTCCAGAGGTGGGAACCGCCGCACCAACAATCGCGCGCTCCACTTCGCAATAAAGTAGATTCAACTTACCCGCCTCAAATAGATCAACAAGAAAGGCTTCGCGAAGCTCCTGCGTAGTCATTTTTTTATATTCGTTTGTTCCAACCGTGTATCTAGTATCCATCGTTTTTTCCTTTTATTAATACATGCATCACCCAGAAGATGATCGTGCGAACTTATTTCCCGAGCCTTGCTTCATGCCGCATTAGCCCAGGTTCTCGTTTTATTTTCTCTAAAAATTATTAAAAGACTCAAGAAAGAGCGCTTATTTCGCGTGAGGAGCCGTCGGTTCACCCGCAATATATCGGTCCAGCAAAGCCTTCATTTCAGTCACTTTTTCGGGATGAGCCGAATATAAATTTTTGTGCTGAGCAAGATCTTCCTTCAGATTAAACAAAAGTCCCGGCGAGGATTCCTTTACATAGCCATGCTGCGTATTGAACCAGTCGGGTGCCTTGCTGTGTTCTCCGGATGTTGCATTCATATAAACCCAATCGCCTTTTCGCAACGCGAAGCGGTCGGCGCGGGTGTTCTGTACCGTGGCCGTGCGCAGGGGTTGTTTGTATTCCTTTCCTTTCAGCAACGGGATCAGGTTATAGCTATCGATAGCCATCGTCGGCTCCATATCAAACCCAATGACGTTAGCAAAGGTAGCGGCCAAATCGACCTGACTGATCGTTTCAGCCGACACCGCTCCGGGCGCAACCTTACCGGGCCAGCGAACCACAAACGGTACGCGGTGGCCCCCTTCCCATATATCGCGCTTAACTCCTCGCAACGGGCCGGAACTCCAGTGCCCAAATTTCTGCTGCCGCTCATAGGCATATTTTTCAGAGCCGTTATCAGCGGTAAATACCACGATCGTATTATCGGCAAACCCTTTTTTCTTCAGAGCCCGAAGAACCCGGCCCGCCATGGCATCCGACTCGAACACGAAATCGCCGTACGGCCCCGCTTCGGATTTTCCTAGGTATTCATCGTTTGGAAGGATCGGGGCGTGAGGGGACGGCAGAGGAAAATAGAGAAAAAACGGTTGGTCTGCCGTTTGTTTTTCGATCCAGGCCACCGCTTTGTCGGTAAGCGTGGGAAGCACCTTGTAGGGATCCCAGCCCTCGACCATTGGGCCGTCTCGAAACTCCCAAGTTCCTTCAGAGATCGGCTTGAACAGCTTCGTATCCATCATCACCGTGGGTGCTTCCACCACCCGATCATTTTCAACCCAGCAGTAGGGCGGAAAGTTGATGGTACCGTCGCCGAAATAATAATCAAATCCCTGCGCAAGCGGCCCGTTAGGAATCGGTTTATCCCAATCATAGTCGGAGGGAGCATGGCTTATCTTTTTACGTCCTCTACGATTCGTATAAGTCTTCTGCACTACATCGGGTTTCAATAGCGCCTTCCAATCCCAGCCCAAATGCCATTTACCGATACAGGCCGTATGATAGCCCTTGGATTTAAACATTTTAGCCAGCGTAAAATCATC
>JAUUYK010000185.1 GCA_030588285.1 Kiritimatiellales bacterium | reverse complement strand
TTTCATATAAAGATTCGGGTGCAATATCTACCCCATTCGGCCATGTAATCGTGCCGCCTTCAATAACAGCCTGCTTAAAAAAAGAGAGTTTCTTCAGTGGTTCAAAGACCGGCCCTTTACTCAGATAAGGTGAAAAATCAATCTCGGCGCTAACTCCATCATCAAACTGAACCCAATAGATATAGTCCCTTTTGTATTTAATGACCGTCACATCATTCATATTCCACATAGCGCACCTCAATCCAGCAGATCAATTCTTTTAATGGCCTGTCCATGCACAGCAGCATCCCAATCTTCAGTCAACTCTGTTGCACAAAGATCAATCCATTCACGCACCAATTTCAACGCAGTACGCGAACCCAGCTCACCCTTCAATATATTGCCACAAAAATTCAGAACCGCCTTATTTCCTTGGAATTCAACAGGGATGTATGGAGGGTTATAACCCTCATAATACATCCGCACAATGATTCCAAAAAACGTGGATACGACAGGCACTAGGCACTCCTAAAATGTCTAAAAATTAATCCGTACATATTCTTCGGTGCAGTTGCAGGTGTAAACCGTGGCCCTGCCCTTGCCGATATGCAGGTCGATATTTATAGCAAAATCGGTTTGCGAAACCACCTTAATCAGCTCTTCCCTAGGAGTCGTAGACTGACACCCGCCCGAAACCGCCTTCATTTTATCATAAAAGATATCAACGCGTTCTTCCGTTACCTTCGCTTTTGAATATCCGATGGAATCCATGATCCGCCCCCAATCGGGATGCGTACCCGCCCACGCGGTTTTATTCAGCATCGAATTGGCTACCGCCCGAGCCGCAAGATCCGCATCCGTATCGGAGGCCGCGCCCAACACATTAACCGTCACAAATTTATCCGCGCCTTCGCCATCGTGCACAATCATCATCGCCAACTCAAAGCACACCTTTTCAAAGGCCTGATAAAAGAGACTCCAATCGCTCGACAGTTCCGACAACGGCTCGTTCCCCGCCTCGCCGTTGGCCAACGCCAAGACGGTGTCATTCGTGCTTTGGTCGCCATCGATTGAAATCCGGTTAAAACTTGAATCCACGGCCTGGGTTAAAGCCGACTGAAAAGCGGTTTGTTCCAGCGCGGCATCGGTCGTGATGAAAGAAAGCATCGTGGCCATATTCGGTTCAATCATCCCCGCGCCTTTAGCAAAGCCGACGATTTTAACAGCCCGGCCATCGATCTCAATTTCTTCGACGCAAACTTTCGGCCGCGTGTCGGTGGTCATCATGGCTTCCGCGGTTTTCTGCACCATTTCTACACCGGCCTCTTCGGTTAAGGCTGCGATGCCCGAAATAATTTTATCGAGCGGAAGCTGCGGCCCAATTTTTCCCGTCGAACAGACAAAGATTTCTTCGGGCTGGCTATTGATCACCTTCGCAGTTTCGTTTGCCATTTTTTCGGCAGCAACCATCCCCTCGATTCCCGTACACGCGTTGGCAACTCCACTGTTCATAACAATCGCACGCGATGCTCCTTGCCTCAGATGCTCCCGACAAATCTTAACGGGGGCGGCACACACCTGATTGGTCGTAAAAACTCCGGCAGAGGTGGCCGGCACATCGGAAAGAATCAGCGCCATATCTTTGACTCCACCGGCCTTGATTCCGGCAGAGATTCCCGCGCATTTAAAGCCCTTCGGCATTTGAATTTTTGAATACATAGTCTGATCCCTATTTTCCAATGGTTGGACGTGCGATTAAAAAGATTTCACAGCAGATGGAAACAAAAAAAGCCCCCCAGATTCGGGAGGCTTTTGCACGATGCAGTTCCAATGATTAATGTTTGGAGAATTGGAACTTTTTGCACGCACCCAGCTGACCTAGCTTATCACGCTCTTTCATACGAGCATCACAGCTTGAATCCTTACGACCTACATTTATCTATTTTTCTGCTGAACTAAAACCCGAAAGCCAAAGTAGAAGCACGTGTCCGACGAATTATCGCGGCTGCGAAAAGCCGACCGACAGTCCGAAGCACTATCGGCCCAACAGCCACCACGTATCACCCGGAACGAACCCGATGAAGGCCCCTCGGGATCCGTCACATTTTCGCCATAGCTCTTACTCGCATACCAATCGGCACACCACTCCCACACATTTCCGTGCATGTCATATAACCCGAAAGCATTCGCCTGTTTTGCTCCAACCGAATGCGTCTTTTTTTTGCTGGTCTCTTTATACCATGCCATCGCATCCAATGAACCCGCGTACTTTCCCGTCGTTCCAGCTCGGCATGCGTACTCCCACTGCGCCTCCGTTGGCAATGCATACTCAAACTCCGGCGACAGGCGCCCCGACTGGTGTTCGATCTCCGTCAGATTTATGCAGAAGTTCATCGCATCATCCCCGCTCACCGTATCCGCCGGATTCTGTGCGCCTTTAAAGCTCGAAGGGTTGCGGCCCATGACTTGCTGATATTGCGCCTGCGTCACCTCCGTTTTCGCCATCCAGAACGGCTTCGAAATCGTCACCTGGTGCACCGGTTTTTCGGCCGAACCGCCATTATTCGAGCCCATTTGAAAACTCCCCGGCGCTATTGGCATAAACTCCATCGTTACCCCCGATCCCAGATCGGCAACCCACTTGCGCCCTTCTTCTAGCCCTCGCCTTTTTTCGAGCGTAATTTCCGCCTTTTTCACGAAATCGGTCGCCTGCCCCCACAGCACAATCGCCTGCTGTAAATCGGTGGAATGTTCCGCTTTTGCCACAGCCCGTTGCGCTTTTTGCCAGTCGGCCTTGCCATATTGTTTCAACGGCTCCTCGCCCACCTTCGCCACCGCCGCTTCATACGCGGCCTTGGCGGCCTCGACCTGGCCGATCTTAAGCTCGTGCTTCTTTCCGCTTGGCGGTGCATCGTATTCCTCGATGCCGTGTTGAACGGATAGGGTGGAACAGCCCGCAAGCCCGCTTGCAATTCCCAAGACTAAAATAGTTTTCAATACGTTTTTCATGATCCTGACTCCTTCAGCGTACTCGCCGCATGCTTTTCATTAAAACTGCCAGAACAACGAGGCCTGCTAAAACTCCAAGACCCCTCTTCCAGTAGCGTTCAACCAAGGCGGGAATTCCGATAGTATCGATTGATCGTCCT
>JAUUYK010000025.1 GCA_030588285.1 Kiritimatiellales bacterium | reverse complement strand
GGGCTTATGGCCGGTACGTGGAAAGTTATATTCTTTGATGGCGATGCCAGGCTCTTGCGAAAATCCGGCCGCATTCATCTCTTCGATCAGCTGAGCTTCGGTCAGAAAGCATTGCGGTGCGCCGGAAAATTGGGTGTAGACAAAGGATTCGCCTTCGATGGGGGCAGCCTCGGGCGGAAGGGTGTTGCGAGAAAAAGTAAAAACAAAGAGCGGGGCGCCCGGACAGGCCACACGCGCGGCTTCCTGGACGGATTTCCGAAATTCCTCCGCAGAGCGAGCGAGGTTCCAGATGCCGTGGGCCACGATAAAATCGAAGCTCTGATCTTCCACGGGGAGTTCAGTCATCGTGGCCTTTTCGAAGCGGAGAATCTCCGTCAAATGCCCCTCTTGCGCGCGGCGAGTTGCCGCTTCAAGCATCGGGTCAGAAAGATCCAACCCCAGCACATTCCAACCCGAACCGGCCAGCGGAACCGCGTTGCATCCGGCTCCGCAACCAATATCGAGCAGGCGGTGACGGTCCATTTTCTTGAATTCAGCAGTGGCAAACTTAATTAATTCAGCATTGGGCGGTGAGCTAGAAAGGCGGTCCACTATCTCGGGGCTATTCCATGGGGAACCAGATTTAAACAGGGGGTTTTTCATAGGGCGATCTCTTCGGTTAATTACGAACGGAGAGAATGGTCACAAAGAGGCGCAAAAGGCACGAAAACAATGGATTGGGTTTGCTTATGTCGACATCTGTCGGTGAAAGTGATCACCTAAATATCTTTTCTAAGAAAGAGAGTGTTCGCTCTGGGCCGTGCGGGCTGAGCAACCAAGACGTAACGATTATGTTCAATAGGACGGTTGTTTTATATGAAAATTGGAATTCGGCTTTGCTGGATTTATGGCGCAGCGTTTGTTGTGCAATCCATGCGCCGGGCCAGCCTCCGGTAAAAGATAGCAAATGCAGCGTTGCTTCGGATGTGCGCCAGCGCCCCTTTTGAGCAGCCGATTTGTCGATGGCATAAGCAAAAAAAGTGATTGTGCTGACCACAGCGTACAAAGCGATGATGAAGAGTGGGATAACCGAGATAACAAACGTCAAAATACTCAGGATTATAAAAAAGAGAACAACGACGCTACACGCTGCGAATTGCGATATTCTGCGTTGCGGGCTTGAGGTCATTTTTGAGATATAGGTTACTTTAGTCGCACAGATGCGCCCCTGTTTGTCCTTCGATAAAGAGTAGTAAACATGTTGGTTGACCTGCGGGCGACGGCGACGATTTGTGAAAGCTTTGATGTGAACAAATATACGGTCATTGCCCGAAATGGGCGTGATGAAACCAAAGCCTTTTTCATCATTCCAGGTCGTTATTTTTCCATGAAGTTGTAAATGCATAAGTTAATTTAATACGTTGCCGCTCCGAGGTCACTTTCGATATGTATAAATCTAACCCTTTTTCCATATCATTCCCAACATCAGCGTTTCGTGCACTTTCAGCAGATCTCTTTGCTGAGAGCAAAAAGGGGGCAGGGAAGACGGTATCTTTTTTCATATTCGCTGTGCCAGTCTTTGCCTGATTTTCCCGCGCCCGCACCGCCTTTTCCAGCCTCGACACTGTAACGAGTTTGTTTGGGCCGCAATTTAATTTTACCTATCTCGGCGATCTACTGACTTCTGTTTCTGATAACCACGGGCGGGCATTGCCTAGGCCGATTCTGATCCCCCTCGTGCTCTTTGATGATGATGGGGACGGGAAGCCCGTGGACTTCCATGTTGCTGACCGCGTTGATACCCTTTTTGTAGAATTTATTATTTTTTGTATTAACAGGTTGCATTCGTACGGAATGCGCGTATAGATGCCCGTTCGTTTTGCGGAACCCTTATTTTTTTTTGTTCTGCTGATTCGGGGCTAAACTCTTGCGATGGGCGCGGGATCGACGCCCTGCTAATTATGAAGGATTTATTTTTGTGCTGTCCCGTGTGGGCGGGACGAAGGTGATCTTTTAATTGTGAGAGGATAGTATGAAATTCACCGAACTTGGGCTTAATGCCGACACCCTTAAATCGATTGAGGCGCTAGGCTTTGAAAGCGCCACCCCCATTCAGGAAAAGGCGATCCCTATTTTACTTGAAGGGAAGAAGGACTTTATTGGTCTGGCTTCGACCGGGACGGGTAAAACCGCCGCATTTGGTTTGCCGCTCTTAGAGCGTATTGATCCCGATCTGGCCGCCCCTCAAGGCGTTATCTTGTGCCCGACCCGCGAGTTGTGTTTGCAGATTACCGACGACATTAAAAAGTTTTCTCTCCACCGGGCGGCTTTGCGTGTTGTGGCGGTGTATGGCGGTGCGGCTATCACTACACAGATTCGCGATCTTAAACGCGGTGCACAAATCATTGTGGCCACTCCCGGTCGACTGATGGATCTCATTGACCGCCGCGCGGTTAAGACGGACAAGATCTCAATGGTGGTGCTCGACGAAGCGGACGAAATGCTCAATATGGGCTTTAAGGAAGAGCTCGATAAGATTTTGGGCAGTATGCCAAAGGAACGCGTTACGTGGCTCTTTTCTGCAACGATGGATAAGGGCGTTGCGCGCATCGCTCAAAATTATCAAACCGACCCCGTTGAGGTTTCTGTGGGTGGGCGGAACGAGTCCGCGGCAAACATTGAGCATATCTGCTTTATGGTGCACGAAAAAGATCGGTATCCAGCGGTTAAACGAATTCTTGATTTTCTCCCCGAAATCTATGGCCTTATTTTCTGCCGTACCCGTGCAGAAACTCGGACGGTAGCGGAAAAGTTGATTCAGGACGGCTATCAGGCCGATTCGCTGCACGGCGAACTTTCGCAGTCTCAACGCGATGCCGTAATGCGTAAATTCCGCCAGAAAAATATTACCATTCTCGTGGCCACCGATGTGGCGGCTCGCGGTATTGATGTGGACGACATTACCCACGTAATTCACTATAAACTATCTGATGAAGCGGCAGCCTATACGCATCGTAGTGGTCGTACGGCGCGTGCCGGAAAATCGGGCGTTTCGATTGCGCTCATTAACATGCACGAGCGCCGGCGGATCACCGAGTTGGAGCGGCGCAACAAGATTAAGATCAAACTCGAAAAAGTACCCGATGCCAAAGCAATTTGCGAAAATCAGCTGATTGCGTTGCTCGATCGAGTGGTTAACAGCAAGGTAAACGAAGAGGAGATTCAAGATTATCTAGCTCCGGCCTACGAAGCACTTTGCCACCTCGATAAGAAAGAAATTATCAAGCGATTTGTTTCGGTTGAGTTTAATCATTTCCTCGAATACTACCGCAACGCTAACGACATTAATGTGAAGGCACGCCCGCAGCGCGAACGCGCCGCAGGCGGTGCTCATCAGCGCACTGAAAATTCCAAGCGCAATTCCAGAATGCAGGCGTACGATACCAATCGTTTTTCCATTAACGTGGGTCGCGTTCATAAAGTGAATGCTGGAGCCATTGTTCGTTTGGTGTGCGAAAACTGCAATGTGAAATCGAACCAGATCGGTGCAATCGACCTAGGCCGCGATTCCTCGTTCTTCGAAGTTTCTAAAGAAGCATCTACGGCGATCCGCGGTGGGCTTAAAGATCTGAAACTCGACGGACGTGAAGTCAGCATTCGTTCCGCAACAGGCGGCGGTGGAGGCGGCGGTCGTTCAGGTGGTAGCGGTCGGCAGGGTTCCAGTGGTCGGCAAGGCTCGGGCGGGCGGCAAGGTCACCCGGCTGGACGTAAACGGAGAAGCTAACCGATGAATCGTTCAGTTTTGATTACGGGGGCAACACGCGGCATTGGTCGTGAGCTGGCGAAGCAATTAACTGAATGTGGGTTTTCCGTGTTTGCAACGGGGCGGAATAAATCCTTGATGGAATCGCTTAAAACCGAAACCGGTTGTCTGGGCGCAACGGCGGATTTATCCGACCCTGCTCAGGCAGTCGCGGTTTATGAACAGGCGAAAGTTGCGTTGGGACAGATTGATGTTCTCATTAATAACGCGGGTTTGAATAATCGAAAAGCGCCGATATCAGAAATTAAGTTGGACGATTGGGAAAAGCAATATGCCTTGAACCTGCGCGCTCCGATGGTGTTGAGTCGGGAAGCATTAAAGGAGATGACCGCGCGAAAATCCGGCCATATCGTTAATGTGATCAGCACCATTGCAAAAACCTCACAGCCGAACTATGCCATCTATTCTACGATGAAATACGGTTTGATGGGCTTCACGAAATGCCTGATTAAGGAAGCGCAGGGTGTGAATGTGAAGGTCACGGCCGTCTATCCCGGCGGAACCAATACCGACTTTCGTCCAGAGGAACGGTCCGAATATCTCACGGCTTCGTCGGCTGCAAAAATGATTGTCCATTGCATCACCGCTCCGAGCGATGTGGTGGTTCATGAACTGACCTATCGTCCGATGGTTGAGTCTAATTTTTAGGGATTCCCAATTTTAAAATTAAATCATTAGAATATCTTTACGGTTTGTTTTATTGAGGTAAAAGGTAGGGTGTAAATTTAGTTTAAATATTGAGTCGTATGGAGAAAATTATGAAGAAGATCAGGTGCGTTAGTTTAGTCGTTGTTTCCACCGTCCTATCGTTTGCCGTACACGCCGCTCCGGTGGTGGAAGAGCCGGCGGTAATGTCGGAAGCGATGCTCTCAATCACGGTGTCGGATTTGCATGGATTAATTGATGAAGTGGGTTTGGTGGCCGCGCAGGTTTCGCCCATGATGAACGGCATGATGATCAAGGGCATGGTCGGAATGCAGTTGGGCGATCCCAATTTATCCGGCATTGCTCCAGGGAAAGGACTCGCCGTTGTTGCGCTCGATCCCACCAATGTATTTTCGGTCATTGAAGTGTCAGAAGTTCAGTCTGAACTCTATTCCAATGCCGCCATCGCTCAAGGCATGCAGGCAATCTTTACCAATGGAGTGCTGATCGTAGCTAATTCAGATGATGTAATTACTAAAGCGATAACCCTATCTGGAACGATTCAATCAGAATTGTTGACCAAGCGGAGTCCAACCTTACGAATTGCCGCTCACCCGGCTGCAATGATTGAAGAAAATAATGAATTGGTTATGGGCTTCGTGCAAAAACTGCCTCAGTTGATGGAAACCGAGATGGCGCAAAGCGCTGATACCAATTCCATGGCGAATCTTTCTAAGATTCTGGAGGGCGAAGTTCGTCTTTTAGTTTCGCTGGCCAGTCAAATCGAAGCCATTGAAGTGGTGCTTGCTCCTGAAAAGGGTTCTCTGAAAATTAGTGAAACCTATGTTTCAAAAAAAGGAACGCGTTTGGCTACGCTTTGTAATTCGCCGAAGACCAGTAATGCCAGTCCGAAGCTTCAGGCAGGCCTATTGGGAGAAGGGATGGTAATGTTCGATTTTGCTATGGCCAATCCCGAAGCGATCTCCACCTTCATCATTGCCGAAGTAGAACAAATTTTGGCTGATATGAAACTTGAAAATATTGATCTCTCTGGGGCGATAGCAAACCTGACGAAATGGATGAAGGTCTATAACGGGGCCGGATGTGAAATATTCGATTTTGATGTGGACGATGGGATGAGCCTGAATTACCTGAACGAAGTTACGGACGAAGCTGCCGCCCTCGAATTGTTCAAAACCATGGATCAGGATATGGCTCTGATATTGGGGCTTTATAAAAGTCTAGGTATTGAAATGAGTTTCGAGTTTAAAGAAAATGACCGGGAGTATAAAGGAATTCAGATTCATGAACTGGAAATGAAATTTGCAATGGAAGACGTATCCGAAGAGCAACAAAAACAATTGGATGCCTTGGATATGGACGACCTAGAGTATGACATTGCTATTTTCGACGGTAAGGTTCTTTTGGTGATGGGCGAAGTGGAGATTGAAAAAACAATTGATCGCGTTCAGAACGCCGATATCACGGTGGTTCCGGTTGAAGCGCGCAATGTTTATCCCGAAGGTGGATTCTACTACAGCGATTTTGATATCGGCCGGTATGTAGAATTTATATCTGCCCTAGTTCCCGCCGGAATGCAAAATCCGATTAACCAGCAGGTGGTGGCCCTGCTTCAGGGAGTTGATTCGATTACCTCCGCTGGCTTCCGAGATGAAGGCCGTGTGATGTGGAGTGTTAATATTCCCAGCGATCTAATCGGTAAAATTGCTCAAATTGGTGTGCTGAGGCAGATGCAAAATATGCAACAGCAACCAGGAATGGGAGCCCCTGCGGCTGCCCCAGTTCAGGAATAAAGGGGAGGGATACGAACGATGAAATGTCATGAAGTAGACTATACAATTTTAGGCGGAGACCTGCAGACCGTGGAGGTGGAATTGGATCCCGCCGAAACTGTGATTGCCGAGGCCGGAGCCATGAACTGGATGGACGATGGAATTTCGTTCGAAGCCAAGATGGGCGATGGATCTAAGGCCAACGAAAGCATGTTGGGGAAGTTAGTGGGTGCTGGAAAGCGGGCGCTCTCGGGCGAAAGTCTGTTTATAACCCATTTCACGAATGTCGGGCAGGGCAAAAAATCGGTCACTTTCGGTGCGCCCTATCCGGGTAAGATTGTTGCTCTTGATATGGCGGACTGCGGCGGAGAAATTCTCTGTCAGAAAGATGCCTTTTTGTGCGCGGCCAAAGGGACTTCCATTGGGATTGCCTTCACGAAAAAGTTTGGCGCGGGATTTTTCGGCGGCGAAGGTTTTATTCTGCAGCGTCTGCAGGGCGATGGCATGGCCTTTATGCACGCCGGGGGTACGGTCGTGAAAAAGGAGCTGAATAACGGGGTGATCAAGGTGGATACCGGTTGCATCGTGGCTTTCTCGCCCGGAATTGATTACAGCATTGAACGTGTTGGTCTTAAATCCGCTTTCTTTGGCGGTGAGGGATTGTTCCTCGCGACATTGCGGGGAACCGGCACGGTTTATCTGCAAAGCTTGCCGTTCTCTCGCTTGGCTGATCGGATCATACAGCATGCCCCTCAACAGGCGGGCGGAGAGCGCCAAGGCGAAGGTTCGGTCCTTGGTGTTGTCGGCAGTCTACTCGGGGGTCGCTAGGCCCTTTTCGAACCCTTGTAAAAGGCTCAAATCCCGCCCAAACCGGCGGGATTTTTTATTTTCCCGATGTTCTTGGTTTAACCTGTCCGGCTTTATGGCTATTGTCCCCGTTTTACTTATAAAAAGAATCCTTCGGTTGGAGTTTGACTATGATTTATCGTATTGAAATCGGTTTAAAAAACGGTGTTCCAGATGCACGTGGACGCGGAGTAATCCATCGGGCAGCAGGTGCCCTGAAAATGGCGATTGCAGAATGCCGCACACGCGATGTGTATAAGGTGGTTGCGAATATAGATGAAACGCTGGCCGCCAAGGTACAGAAAACCTTCGCCGACCCCGTTGTGGCCGAATCCGCGATGGATCGACTTCCTGCCCCCGAAAACATTGATTGGATGCTCGAAATTGGCTTTAAACCCGGGGTCACCGATAATCTCGGACGTACCGCTCGCGGAGCACTTACGGATGTGGTGGGCCGCGAACTCGATTGGGAAGAACAGGTCTATACCTGTATTCAATATTTCCTCTCCGGCAAACTCTCCCGCGCCGATGTAGAACACCTCGGAAAAGACCTGCTCGCGAATACGCTGATTCAAACGATCGACGTTGTTTCAAAAGAAGAGTGGCTGGCGTCCGCGCCCGACATTTCCGCTCCGATCTTCGACGACCATCCTGAAATTAAAGTGAACACCGTTGAGTTGCCGGACAACGATGCTGAACTGATGAAGATTTCCTCCGACGGCATTCTTTCCCTTTCGCTCGAAGAGATGCATACGATCCGCAACCACTATTTGAGTGCCTCCGTGAAGGCGCATCGCATCGAACTCGATCTTCCAGAATGGCCGACCGATATCGAACTCGAATGTATTGCCCAAACTTGGTCGGAGCATTGTTCGCACAAGGTTTTTGCCGGAACAATTAACTATAAAGATGAAGAGACCGGCGAAGAAGAAATCATCCACTCGCTCTACAAAACCTACGTTAAAGCGTCCACCAACAAGATTGCTGAATCGATCGATTGGTTGGTTTCAGTTTTCACCGACAACGCCGGTATCGTTAAATTTAACGAAGATATCCACCTCGTCTATAAAGTGGAAACCCACAACTCGCCGTCTGCCCTCGATCCTTTTGGTGGCGCTATGACGGGTATTGTAGGGGTAAACCGCGATCCGCTCGGAACCGGCATGGGCGCGGCACTCGTTTCCAATGTTTGGGGCTACTGCCTCGGCTCACCATTCTACGACAAAGCGATGCCCGAAGGGCTGATGCATCCGCGTCGGATTCGCGATGGCGTTCACGAAGGCGTGATCGACGGCGGCAACCAATCGGGTATTCCATACAGCCGAGGCTTTGAATGTTTCGACGAACGTTTCCTCGGTAAGCCGCTCGTCTATTGCGGCACAATGGGCACCATTCCAGTAACCGTCACCGGCGGCCCATCCGAACGCAAGGAGATTGAAGTCGGCGATTGGACCGTCATGTGCGGGGGACGTATCGGGAAAGATGGAATCCACGGAGCCACCTTCTCTTCTGAAGAACTGCGCGAAGAATCTCCGGCGCAGGCCGTACAGATCGGCGATCCGCTGACCCAACGTAAACTCTACGAATTTATCCTCGAAGCCCGCGACCTCGGCCTCTTCCGCTGCATCACCGATAATGGCGCCGGCGGCATCTCCTGTTCGTTCGGCGAAATGGGCAAATATTCCGGGGGTTGCGACTGCGACCTCGCGGGCGCTCCGCTGAAATATGAAGGCCTGCAACCGTGGGAAGTCTTGGTTTCGGAAGCACAAGAACGCATGACCCTCGCCGTACAGCCCGAATGCCGCGAAGCATTCGAAGCGCTCGCAAAACAGCGCGATGTCGATGTGGCCTTCATGGGTAAATACAACGACTCGGGGTACTTCACCATCAAACAAGATGGCAAAATGATCGCCAGCCTCGATATGGACTTTCTCTACGAAAAAGGCTGCCCGACCCTTGTCATGCCCGGAATCTGGAAAAAGCCAACCATCCCAGCGCCGGCCGTCGAAACGAAAGCGGACTATTCCGAAACCCTCGTTGAACTCATGGGCGACTTGAACCTCTGCTCACGGGAATATAAGAGCCGCAGTTATGACGGCGAAGTCAAAGGGCTGAGCGTTGTGAAACCGTACGTCGGTGTAAATTCCGATGTTCCATCCGATGCC
>JAUUYK010000017.1 GCA_030588285.1 Kiritimatiellales bacterium | reverse complement strand
GCCGCAGGCCATTTCGTGGGCGAGGGTGTCGGTCATATGAAAGTGATCGGTCTCTTGGCCGATGCGCATGACGAGGCCGATGTCGGCGGAGGCGAGGGCGTTGTTGAGATCTTCTTCGGAGGGAAGCCATCCGGTGAAATAGACGCGGTCGGCGATGCCGAGTTTGTGGGCCAGCATTTTTAGATTTTCCATTGCTGGACCGTTTCCGATGAGCAAGTATTTCAGATTGGGCAGGTTGTCCTTGAGTTCTTTCAATCGGTGGAGAATCCAGTCGTTGCCTTTGTTGGGGTGCAAGATGCCGTGATGGCTGAGTACGATGTCGGAATCGGCGAAACCACGTTTTTCTCGGGTGGCTTTGCGGGTGGCTTCGTCGACGGGATGAAATTTGGTGTGGTCGACGGGGTTGCGATAGAGGTGCATGATCTCTTTGGCAACTCCGCGTTCCGTGAGGAACTCCTGCGTGTAGAGCACTTTGGTGAAGATGAGTGGTAGCTTGCGCCATGCGGCGAAGTCGATGCGCTCGACGAGGTTGCGGAGCCCATGGAGTTTGGGATGGTTTTGGGTGTAGATCCGCATGAAGAAGTCCATGACGGTGATGACGACATTTTTGCCGTAAAAAATCCGGAGGATGGGGGCCGTGAGCGGTACGGTTTCATCGTTCCAAATGAGCTGTGTTCCATTCAGCCGGCAGCGAATTCCAATGAGGGGAAGCCAGCAGTACCAAAGCAGGGTTTTGGTAAATTTATCGTTTGGGTTTCCCCGATTGTATGTGTATGGCAGTTCATGCAGTTGAAGGTTGGACCGTAGATCCGTATTTTTCGGTTCGGTGGTTTTGGGGCCGTAAAAATGAACGGCTGCATTTTTTGAAAGCGTTTCAATAATGCCCGGAATGGCATGCCCGCCACAACAGATCCAGCCTTCGAGTCCATAGCGGTGGAGGAATGCAATTTTTTTCGGGCGGCTCATGCGACGAAGGCGGCCGCTGTGCGGTGGCGGGGGTGAATGTTGAAGTGATAGAGCATGAAGGCGCTGACGATGTTGGCGAGGGCGGTTCGCTGTGCTCCGGTTAGTTGTGTTTCGGTGAGAGATGCGGGGTGTTCGGTTTTTTGCAAGGTTCGCAGGATGGTGAGCGTATCGACCGGACTTGCAATGGTGGGCAGTTTTTTCTCTTTTTCACAAGTGAAACAAACCACGCCACCTTGGGATGCGCAAAATCGGAGGTCATTTTCGGCGGAACAGAGAACACAGCTTTCGAGGTTGGGGGCGTGGCCGTGGTGATCGCAGAATGTAAGTTCGGCCCAGAGGATAAATTGGGGATGGTGGCCGTATTCCTCGGCGAGGTCGAGCAGCTCTTCGTAGAATTCAAACAGTTCGGGCTGGGGTGCATTTTCGGGGGTGGTTTTGTTGAAGAGCGTTGAAATATAGGATGCGGCCTGCATGGCTCGCCAGTCGGTGCGGAA
The DNA here is from genome assembly GCA_030588285.1 of Kiritimatiellales bacterium. The sequence continues at coordinate 8,966 of JAUUYK010000017.1, read as the reverse complement.
TGTTTTTCGACGATGGAGCAGGGCGCATTCTTTTCCTGTATAGAGGGTTTCAGTTCGTTTGGCGAAGTAGAGCAATTCGCTGGTGCTAAAGAGTTCGTATTCTCCAAGAAACGGACTTTTATTTCGTTGCACTCCATTGAGCAGGGTGGATATTTTTCCGTGGTGGCGGGTGAGCCAGTGCACGATTCTCGACGTGCTTGAATAGGGGAAGCTGGCGAGGGGGATGGCTGTGGTGCGCAGAATCATATTTTAGTTTAGGTGCGATACACCAATCATGAGCAGGGTTACGGCGTAGTAAATTAGTAGGGCGAAAATGTCGTTCGAGGACGAAACGAATGGGCCAGAGGCTACGGCGGGATCAATTTTTGCGCGGTTAAGCAGTACGGGAACCAACGCTCCAAAAACCGCCGCAAAGGCCATGGCGCTGAAGAGTGCAATCCCAACGGTGATGGCGAGATAGGCGGGTGCGATGGCCGAGGCTTCCTCGTGAGAGATTACAAAGTGTGCCCAAAGTCCGATGGTTACTCCGCAGATGAGGCCCATAATGGCACCCGCAATAATCTCATGCGTGAGAATCTTGATGATGTGTCGACTATGGCTCGCGCCTAGAGCTAGTCCGCGGATAATCAAGGTGGAGGATTGAATTCCGGTGTTGCCGCCCATGGCCATGATGATGGGAACGAAAAAACTCAGGGTCACAACTTCGGCCATAGAAAGATGGTGCATAAAATTCTTTAGAATTAGGCTGCTTAAAAAACCGGTTGCGAGGGTGATTAATAACCAGGGTAGCCGGGCTTTGCAGGCTTGTAGCGGGGAAGTATCTTCGAGCTCGGAGTCGCTTGATCCGGCCAGTTTAAAGATGTCTTCCGAGGCTTCTTCTTCCATGACATCCATGATGTCGTCCACCGTCACTCGGCCCACGAGTATGTTTTCTTTATCCAGAACAGGAAGTGAGCTGAGGTCATATTTTGAGGCAATCTGCGCCACCTTTTCCTGATCGGTATCGGTGAGGACGGAGATCGTTTCTTTGTCGGCCAATTTATCGAGTGTTAGCGTTCGGTTATTTTTTTTGAGCAGTTCCCAGAGTTGAACTGCGCCGGTTAGCATTCCTTTTTCATCGACGACATAGACATAATACACGGGATCGTCGAGATCGAGCGATCCGAGATAGTCGATGGCCTCGCTGGCGGTCATCGTTGCCCGAACGGCTACAAAATCGGTGGTCATGATTCCGCCGGCAGAGTCCTCGTCGTACTGCAAGAGCTCACGAACTTCGTCCGATTCCTCGTCCTCCATCAGTTCAAGAATATCTTCGCTGCGTTCATTTTCAAGCTCGCCGAGGAGATCGGCCGCATCGTCCGGAGCCATCTCTTCGACGATGTCGGAGATCTCTTCATCGGTCAGCTCTTCAAGAATATCGGCCTCGGCCTGGTCGTCGAGTTCAACAAGCACATCCGGCTTAATTACGTCGTCGATTAATTCAAAGAGTTTTTTGTGGGTATTTGCCGGAGCGTGGTTGATGATTTCAGCAATGTCGGCGGGATGCAATTCCTCGAAAAACGTTGAGATTTGCTCCCAAAATTCGCCTTTAATACAGAAAATGATCTGCTCTTTTATGCGGGTGATATCCGACATATGATTGCCTTAATTAGAATTCGAAAAAGAATAGCCGGAGCGCCCGCCAAGGCCAAGTTTTTAGTACTCGGGATAGTGGGCGGGATAGTCCCTTCCTTCATTTCGCCGCCAATGTTTGTATGACCAGAGCCAAAATTCCGGATGCAGGCGGATTTGTTCTGAAATTTCATCTTGAATTTGTTGAGTCAATTCTAAGGCAACTCCCGCCGCATCGAGGTCTTTTTGAAATGGCGGGGGGTGAATATTTTTTAGTATCCGAATCCGATAACGACCGCCGGGCTCGGGGAGGCAGAATCCCAGCATAATTTCGGTGCCGGTTCGATAGGCCAGTGAAGCCGGTGCCGGTGAAACCGACATGGGAAGCCCCATAAAATCGACGAGAATTCCGCCGTCGCTCACGTTGGTGTTTTGATCGAGTACGAAGGCCACTTTACCTTTTTTTCGAAATCGAGAAATTAATGTTTTTAACGCACCCTTTTGCGGAATGATGGTTTGTCCCGTGCGCTCGCGTTGATTAATTAGGATTTGATCGACGGCTTTATTTTTCACGGTTGCCGCAATGGTTGCTAAATCGGCGCCCATTAACGCGCACGTTTGTCCCATAATTTCCCAGTTGCCCAGGTGTGCGGTGATGCAGATCAGGGCTTTGTCTTCAAAAAATGAGTCGCGGAGTGTGCCTTCTTCAAAATTAACATAAGCGAGAATCCGTTTTTCGGGGTTTTTCGAAAACCAGAAAATATCCAGCATGGTTTGTGTGAAAGTGGCGAACGAAGTTTCCAGAATTTTACGTTTTTCGACGGGTGATTTACTCGATCCAAAAACGGCATCGAGATTCTTAAGCCCCACATTTCTTTCGCGCGACGGAACCATCATGGCGATTCGTCCGATCAGTTTGGCAAGTCTAACCAGGGTCATTCGTGGCAGTAATGGAATCAGTAATTCCAGCAACCTCATCCCGCCTGTTTCAAATGGGCGGCGGACTTTTCTGCGTAGTAATTTAAAGTTCATCATAATTAATCCAAAATTCAGCGGCAAACGTTATCGACAACCTACGCAAAGACCAATAATTTTCTGAACTTTGTCAACCCAACGGAGGAAGCATGTTTAAACGTATCGCACTAATCACCCTATTGGCTGGCCTGATCGCCGGTTGTAAACCCACTCCGCCACTTGCAGTTGAACCGGCGAAAGAGATTGAGCCACCCAAGCAGGAACAGGCCGAGGAAAAAGAAACGCAGGAAAAGGCTCTCGAACCCATTGTGGTTGAGGAAGTCATTGAAAAACCCGTCGAAGCATCCAAAAAAGAACAACTCGTAGCAGAAAGGAATAGTGTAATGATCGTAATTAAAACCTCTAAAGGCGATATCAAACTCGAACTCGACAAAGAAAAAGCGCCGAAAACCGTCGAAAACTTCATGAAATATGTAAATTCAGGCCATTACAACGGCGTTATTTTCCACCGAGTCATCGAAAACTTCATGATTCAGGGCGGCGGATTCGACGAGAATATGAATCAGAAAGCGGCACCCCATACCGTTGAAAACGAAGCCGACAATGGCCTCGCCAACGATGTTGGAACCATTGCCATGGCCCGCACCTCGGATCCGCATAGTGGCGGCGCCCAGTTTTTTATTAATGTAAAAGACAACGACTTTTTGAACCATACCGCAAAAACCTCGCAAGGTTGGGGCTATTGCGTCTTCGGAAAAGTGATTGAAGGCATGGACGTGGCAAACGAAATTAAAGGCGTTTCAACGGGCGGACAAGATGTTCCCAATGAGCCGATTATCATCAGCGAAATCAGTGTGATCGAAGAGTAAATTTTCGATTGTTCGAAAAATAGGGATGCCGAAACTTCCAATAGGGGAAAGATTTCGGCATTCTTTTTGTATGAACGGAGCGAAAAACATCCAGATCGAGGCGATTCAGGCGAGTGGTTACAGTGCCAGTATTGTTGTGACCGGCGGGGGGGTTGCCGCGCTCTCCGCGATTCTTACGCACCCCGGCGCCTCCCGATTTGTTCTTGAAGTGCAAATTCCTTACTGCTCCGAGGCGCTGACGGCTTATCTCGGGGAGTTGCCCGAGCAGGCGTGCTCTGAAAAAACCGCCCGTTTTCTAGCTATCCGCGCATTTGAACGCGCTTCACATCTCGCGCCTCACGCTTCAATTCCTCTAGGAATTTCCTGCACGGCCGCGTTGCAAACTAATCGCGAACGACGCGGCAGCGATCGAGCATGTATTGGCATTAAATCGTTAGATCGAACGGTTTCCTCGTTCGTGAAACTCGGTCCCGAAACTCGGCAACAACAGGATGATCAGGTGGCTACGTTTCTACTCGCTGAAATTTATAAATTTGTAAAGACGGAAATATGAAAGATGCACTCGATCTATTGATCGATGACGAATCGGCTTATATTACAGCCGGTTTCGATGAACTTCCCGATGAGTTCATCTTGGTTCCCGGCTCGTTTAATCCGATGCATACGGGCCACGAACGATTATTGTTGGCGGCCGAGCAGATTGCGAAGCGGCCGGGTTTTTTTGAACTGTCTGTAACCAATGTCGATAAGCCCCCGCTTAATGTTTCCGACGTTGAAGGTCGGCTACTTCAATTAAAGGGGTGCTATTCCATGGTGCTGACCCACGCCCCGACGTTTGCCGAAAAAGCCGAGCTTTTCCCCCAAGCGTGGTTTGCACTAGGTTTTGATACCGCAATCCGGCTGTTCCGTTCCGACTATCATTCCGATGTCCCTGCCATGCTCGCACGGTTCCAAGCCTTGGGAACGCGGTTCGTAATTGCCGGTCGTTTGCATCGCGGTGAGTTTCAGGGATTGGAACAGATTAATATTCCCGCCGGATTTGAAGAACTTTTTATTCCGATCCCGGAAGCGGTGTTTCGCGAAGACATCAGTTCGACCGAACTCCGCAACCAGATCGGCTTATAGGCCAACGGTGCAATCGTGAATGGCACAGGACATTCCTATGGAACTTCCTTAAGCGAATTGGGTGCAATATTTACTCCGACGTTCGGTTATTTATCAACCATCAGCTTTTTTGCTTTCCAAACACTGGATATTTGACGGGCCAGAGAGACTTCGAGGGTGATGTGTTCCAAGCCATCCAGCCGAAGCTGAGAGGCGACCGTGCGTAGTGCGGTATCGGGCGTATTGCAATCGGAGCTTAGGTGAGCCAAGTAGACGTGTTCGAGGTTTTTCGTGGCACTCTCAATAATGAGACGGGCGGCATCGATATTAGAAAGGTGGCCTTGTCGGCTGCGTATGCGTTGTTTAAGCGACCATGGGCGGGGCGCTTCGCGCAACAGATCTTCGTCGTGATTGGCTTCAACAACAATGACTTTGCACCCTTTCAATTTGTCACGTACGAGTGCGGTGCTCATTCCTAAGTCAGTTACTATACCGACACTGGTCTCTTCACTTTTAAGGCGGAATCCAACGGGTTCATAGGCGTCGTGAGGAATGGAGAAGGGTTCAATCGAGATGTCGCCGATTTCAAAGGCAGAGCCCGTCTGGAATACCTTGGCCGATATTTCATGTGCTTTGGGGTGGCGCATAATTCCTTTCAGCGTCCCTGCATTCCCATAGATCGGAGTGCCATGCCGTTTTTGAAAAACCCGGAGGCCGGCAATATGATCGCCATGCTCATGGGAAACGCAAATCCCGTTAATACTTTCGGGAGCAACGCCAATCTGTTCTAAGCGCAGTGCAATCTGTTTTGCGCTAAGGCCTGCATCGATCAAAATTCGGGTATTTTCTGAGGCCACATAGATGGAGTTTCCCGAACTTCCACTGGCTAAAATGCAGACTTCCATGATCATAAATTAGATGCTCCCTAAATCAAACGCTCATCATAAACGAAGGGGCTTCGATGAAAACTTATATTAGAGAAATATTGCGCAATACGGTTTCTTTTCATTCCCTGATCCCAATAAGGGGACGCTCAAAAAAAAAACAAATCCTCAGCCGGCTAAAAACTTTATTCTTTTTCAAACGTTGGCTTGAGCTATGCACGCGAAACGGTAGGGTTCCATGCATGGCACATCTCGGACTAGTTTTAAGGCAAGAAATGAAGATGCAGCAAACGCTTGCTCCGCATCTTTTTCAATCGTTAGAAATTTTACAAATGCCTTTGCTCGATCTTCAGCAAATGATTCAACAGGAACTTTCTGAGAATCCCACACTTGATGCAGTCGCAGATGAACCCGCCGAACAAATCGAGATTGAACAGGGAACGAAGGATGCTGAGCGCGATGAATTTGATAATGAATTAGAAAAATTGGCTGCGCTCGGCGAGGAATGGAGCGAGTCCAGTTACGAAAGTCGACAGGTTTCCGGCGGTAGTGATGCCGAAGAAAAATATCAGTATATGATGGATTCGCTCTCCGAAGCATCCTCGCTACACGATCAGCTCTTGGATCAATTATCACTTTCCAACTTAAGCGAGTATGAACGAAAAATTGCCGAAATTGTGATCGGTAATATTGATGATGAAGGCTATCTGCAACTCGATGTTGAGGATTTGTTGGCCTTGCCTAATTTCCCCCGGGAAACGCTCGATAAAATTCTGTATACGATCCAGGACTTTGAGCCGGCCGGCGTTGGGGCTCGCGATTTGCGCGAATGTCTGTTGCTACAGCTAAAACGTGCTGGAAGGGAAGACTCGCAGGAATATCAACTCGTAGCAGATCACCTTGATTTGCTCGGACGCCATAAGTTCGAAGAGATTGCTCGGGCGATGGGATTAACAGTTGGTCGTGTAAAGGAGCTGGCGGCCTCCGTAGCGAAGTTGGACCCCAAGCCCGGTCATAGATTTAGTGAAGAGCGGATTGAATATGTTACGCCCGAAATTATTCTAACGAAGAAAGATGGCGAATATGTTATCACGCAGAACAAGAAGCCGTATCCACGGCTCTTCATCAATCAAAAATATCTGCGGATGCTAAAAGATCCGAAAACCTCAAAAGAAGTGAAAATTTACATCCGCGAAAAGATTGCGAAGTCGAAACAGTTTATACAGAGCATTGATCAGCGGATGGATACGATTCATCGGATTGCGATTGAGATTGTCCGTATCCAACGCGATTATTTTGACCATGGCGTATCTAAACTAAAACCGCTGAATATGAAAACCGTTGCGGAATTGTTAGACGTTCATGAAACCACCATTAGCCGAGCCACAGCGGGGAAGTATATGCAAACCCCGCAGGGATTGCTCAGCATGAAATATTTTTTCAAACCAGGCGTAATGACAGCCGGTGGCGAAGCCATTTCAAACGAAGCGGTTAAAGCAGCATTGTCTGATATTGTACACGCGGAAGATAAAACGAAACCATTATCCGATGCAAAACTAGTTAAGGTACTGGAAGAGCAGGGGATTAAAATTGCCCGGCGTACCGTGGCAAAATATCGCGATCAACTCCGCATTCTTCCGTCGCATTTACGAAAACAGCATTAAGCTCGGGCGCATTTTATCGATTTGGTGTTTGGATAAAAAGTATGTGCTTGGAAAGCTTCACCAAGCACCAAGCCAAACTCCCACTCTAAGCGTTCTTCTTTTTCAGGTTCCGTAGGCTGGTCTGGGCAATCATGAGCAGGTTGCTGGTGGTCCAATACAATACGAGGCCGGAAGGCATGCTGTAGAAGAAAAACAGCATCATGATCGGCATCATGAACATCATCATTTTTTGCTGTTGCTGCTGTTCGGGCGTTGCTGCTGTTCCGGGAGAACTCAGCTTTTGCTGCCAAATCATGGAAACGGACATTAAAAGCGGCAGAATATTAAGCGATCCAACAAAGGGGATTTGTCCTGCGAAAAGGTTTTCAGGTTGGCTGAGATCGGCCACCCAAAGAAAGCTGGAGTAACGCAGTTCAATGGCATTGCGGAGGACGGTGAAGAGCGCGATAAATACAGGAATCTGCACAAACATAGGTAGGCACCCGCCCATAGGATTAACCTTCTTCTCTTTGTAGAGCTTCATGGTTTCCTGCTGAAGTTGCTGCGGATTGTTTTTCCCGTGTTTGGCTTGGAGCGCTTTAATTTCAGGTTGAATCTCTTGCATACGTCGCATGCTTTCGGTGCTCTTGTGGGTGAGTGGCCAGAACAGGATCCGAATCAGTAGAGTGAGCAGAATGATGGCAACCCCGTAGTTATGAACCATTCCGTGAAATAGATTTAGAGTCCAAAGGAGGGCTCGGCGGGAGGGCTCCATAAGCCAGTTCATCCAAGAGAAGAATCCGGTAGTTTCAAATTCCATTACGCCTTCCATATTGTTGCCGGAAGCTTTCAGAATGGAGTACTTTTTTGGTCCAATAAAAAAGGTGTAGTTTAATTCAAACGTTTCGCCTGCGTTAATAATGGTGGGCTTGAAGGCCAGTGCGGCGGCAATGTTTTCGGGAAGAATACCTTTCTCGTTCATGTTGCGAGTGGACAGTATGGCCATGGTTGCAATGGGATTTTCTGGACTCAGAATCTGCGTAAAAAATTTATTTTTTGCAGCGACCCATTCAACGCTTATATTTTGCATGTCTTCCGGAACCGCATCAATCGACTCCGCTTTATCCGCGGCTTTAAATAGTTTGTTCAGCTTACGACCCCAAAAATTAATGTCGCCGGCTGGAGTATAGGAGTCGACTCCAAGAATGCTGACGCCTTTGGTGGCTTTCATATCCGCCGGATTTTCCATGCGGCCAGTTAGGATGCGGACCGCGGGCAGGTTCCAGGGGCTGGAACTAGCGTTTATAAAGCGGTCATTTATACTTAAGAGGTAGTTGTCGTCGAGTGTGATGGTGCGTTGAAAGGTGGTTTCTGAGTTCCATGCTTTTGAAAAAACAACCGACCGGCCATCCTCCGACGGTTGAATGTGGAGTGATTCTTTGGCGCTAATTCCAGCTAAACCCTCATAGGCGAGTGCGGCGGAGTTGGAAAAGTCGAGCACGACGGGGAGGCTCTCTTTTTCGTTGAGTTCGGGATATCCGAATAGGGTGGCTGATTTGATCCCGCCACCCAGCGAGGTTAATTCGATTTGCACCTTTTCATTCCGCAACGTGGACAGCACTTCATCGGCGGGTATTTCTGGAACTTCGGGCGCGACGACCGGGATGGCGGCGGTTTTTGTTTCGGTTAAAGCCGTATTTTCGGCGCCCTCAGTTGCGAGCGTATTTTGGGTCGTTTGCTCGATCGGAGCAGGCGTTTTTGCCGGATATTTTGGCGCAATGAAGGTGCGGTCAATAAACATCCATGTGGGGATTAGCAAGGCGAGCAGGATGACGGGGATTAAATCTTTTTTATTCATAGGTTTTCTCTTCTAGCTAAAT
>JAUUYK010000074.1 GCA_030588285.1 Kiritimatiellales bacterium | reverse complement strand
CACCCTTTTCAGAAAAGGTTCAGTCCGATAACCTCGCCCCCTTCTAATAAAACTCGGTCAGCTTCGTATTAATCCTGCATCCGGCACATCCAATCCTTCCGTTTGCCCTTGACCCTCCTTCCTATTTTGTCACAGTGTTACCTGACTTTATTTTAATCTAAAATTTAAGAAGGAAATTGCACTATGTTTAATAAGGCCATGGGAATGTTTTCCAGCGATATTGGAATCGATCTGGGAACAGCAAATACACTGGTGTACGCGAAGGATCGGGGAATTGTAATCCGCGAACCTTCTGTTGTGGCGGTACAGGCTGGCACAAACCGGGTTTTAGCTGTGGGCGACGAAGCCAAACGTATGCTAGGCCGAACCCCTGGCAACATTGTGGCGATCCGCCCGCTCAAAAGTGGCGTGATTGCTGACTTCGAAATAACCGAAGCCATGTTGCGCTATTTCATCCAAAAGGTGCATAGCAGAAAGCGGATGGTACGGCCCCGAGTGGTGATTGCCGTGCCAAGTGGCATTACAGAAGTTGAAAAGCGCGCCGTTAAAGATTCCGCAATGCATGCGGGCGCGCGTGATGTATTTTTAATAGAAGAACCGATGGCCGCAGCAATCGGAGTGGGCCTGCCGGTACAGGAACCCGCCGGAAATATGATTGTGGATATTGGGGGAGGAACGACCGAAGTGGCCGTGATCTCCCTCGCCGGCATTGTGTATAGCCGGAGTGTGCGGGTCGGTGGCGATGAGATGGACGAGGCGATAATTCAGCACATAAAGCGGGAATACATGTTGTTAATTGGCGAACGAACCGCTGAAGAAATTAAGATTACAATGGGATCCGCCCTCTCCACGGGTGATGAAAGCACCATGGAAGTGAAAGGGCGGGATTTGGGGGCAGGACTACCGAGAACGCTGACAATCAGCTCAGAAGAGGTGAGGCAGGCATTGCAAGATCCGGTGAATTTAATTGTCGAAGCAGTACGTATTACATTGGAACGCTGTCTACCAGAACTTTCTGCCGATCTGGTGGATCGAGGGATGGTACTTGCTGGCGGCGGCGCACTGCTCCGCGGGCTCGATGTATTAATTTCCGAAAAAACCGGCTTGCCCGTGCATATTGCGGATGACCCGCTAAGCGCGGTGGCAGAAGGCACGGGAATTGTTCTGCACGAAATTAATTTCCTCCGTAAAATGGCGTCGCCCAGCAACTAACGCGACCCACCAACGTCCACTGCAACGTGCTTTTGCGCCTCGCATCTCTTCCCAAAACGGGGATGGATTGTGCTAAGGAAACGAAAAATTATATATACCGCAGCGACGGGCTTTGTGCTCGCCGTGGTGTTTATTCCGTTCCCCTCCCTCACCCTAAAAGGTAAGGGGGCAATTCGTGGAACCATGGCGCCGGCCGAACTCGGGATTTCCAGCCTTTGGCAACGCTTGTCCGAAGCCTCCGCCGCCATACGTGGCCTTGGCGGAACCGCCGAAAAAAATCGCGACCTTTCTCACGAACTCGTCCGTGTTCAGGCCGAATTAAACCGCCTGCGAAATGTCGAAACCGATAACGTCCGCCTCCAGCGCGCCCTCGATTTCAGAAAAGAAAATGCCCTCACCTTAATCCCCTGCGATGTCGTTAGTCGCAACATTAGCGGCTGGTGGAATACCGTGCGCATTGGCAAAGGGCTTAAAGATGGAATTGTAGAAAATCGGGCCGTAATCAGCCCCGATGGACTGGTGGGCCGAACCACCGAAGTGGCCCCCTTGACGAGCGAGGTTTTACTCCTTTCTGACCCGGCCTGCCGCGTCTCGGCCAAGCTCGACCGCATCAATGTTTTTGGACTCGTTCGAGGCGGAGGCAGCACCCTTAAAGGGCTGCCCAAAGTGCGCATGGAGTTTATCAACAAAGATGCTGAAGTGAAGATTGGCGACGAAGTGGTTACCTCCGGCCTCTCCAGTGCGGCCGGAGAATTTCCAAAGGGGGTGCACATTGGCTATATCGAGAAGGTGTATCAGGATGAATCCGGCCTTTTCCAGTATGCAGATGTTATTCCGCGCGCCACCGTCGGATTGCTCGACTATGTTTTTGTGGTTTCCGACACCGGAGTGGAGGCGGCCCGATGACACAACGCATCCTTATGCTACTGCTAATTCCGCTCGGCGCATTACTCCAGCAACTGCTCCCGGTCTGGCCCATTTTTGGAGGAATTAAACCCCCGATTCTGGCCGCCCTAGCCCTGTACTACGCCCTCCGGCGAAAGAATAAAGATATCTGGATTGCCATTTTGGTGACCACTCTGATGCAGGATGGACTCGACGTAGGCCCCTTCGGCCCGGCGTTGCTCGCCTTTCCGATTATTGGAATGGTGGCCCAACGGATTCGAAACGAGATCTTTGTCGACGGATTAATTTCGCAGGTCTTTTTCGGTGCAGCAATCGGCATTTTCACGACCTTCGTCACTCTATTGATCTACACCGCAACCGGCCAACGGCCCTTCCTCTTTGGAACAACCGTAGCCCGCCTACTTGGCGCGCTATGCCTCGGAGCCATCACTCTTCCGCTGGTTTCGATCATCGTCAATAAAATCGAAAAAGCACTCCCCAAGCGAAGGGGGTACGGATGGCAATAAAAGTGCGTCGCAAACGGATTTCCAGCGTTCTAGTGATCTGGATCTTCTTCTTTTTCATGGTGCTGGGTATGGGCATGCTGGGGGTTGAATTATGGAAACTTCAGGTGCAAGAAACGAGCGGATTTGAAGCGATTTTTCGCGATCAAAGCATCCGGCGCGTTCGCCTACCTGCGGTGCGCGGGAAAATATATGACACCCACGGAAAATGCCTCGCCGACAGCGTGCCGAACTACTGCATCGCTATTTTCACCGAGGAAATGCGCGCCCCTCGTTCGGCCACGGCCAACACGCTGGAATTGTTGCACGAAATCTGGGCGCGCGTTGGAAAAAAACCAGACATTACCTATCACGACATTCAACGCCACTTGAAGCTAAGCCCCACCGAGCCACTCGTGGCGTGGAAGGAACTCGACCGCAAAAGTTGCGCGCGGTGGCGAACCAAATTTGAGGAATGGACCGCCCCACCGAAAGGCTCGCGGCGGCGGCGAAAAATCCATGGCCTCGATCAAAGTAATGCCCTCGTAGGCAATTCCATCGTGATCGAAACCAAAGAACTTCGTAAACGTGGCACCACCACCGCCGCCAACACACTGGAGCTGGTCTATAAAATTTCCGAGCGAATCGGCATTCCAAAAACCGTGCGTTTTCAGGACATTAAAGACCACATCTATGCCCGTCGCCCCCTGCCGCTGCTCGCCTGGAAAAATATCGATGAAACCACCATGGCCAATTGGGCCGATACCTGCTCAAATCTCGCCGGAACCGATATTTATTATCAACCTGCCCGCACTTATCCCGAGGGCGAAGCGCTGGCGCACCTGATTGGATTTACCCTTGAGGCCGACGCCATCCGCGAAGAAGAAAGCGGCGACCGCATACATTTTGATATGCGCGGAATCCGCGGCCGAAAGGGGCTTGAAAGCACCTATAACGATCTACTCGAAGGCGATCCCGGCTTCCAACTGGTGCAGATCGATGTCTCTGGATTTCACTACCGCAATCTGCAAACTGTGCCCCCCATACCCGGCGGGGATTTACAGCTGACCATCGACTCTACGATTCAACGTTTTGCCATGGAAGCCCTCGCCTCCAAACAAAACGGGGAAGACGATGCCCCCGTGCGCGGTGCGTGTGTGGTGCTCGACCCCGACACCGGCGATGTGCTCGCCATGGTCAGCTCACCTTCGTTCGATCCCAATATTTACATGCAGTCAAAGGCGTATCGCCAGGCCTTGCTCAAAGATACTTCCGCCCGCACCTATCACCGCGCGGTCTTTGGCCAATACCCCCCCGGCAGTATCTTTAAGCCGATCGCTGCGCTCGGCGTATTGCGCGACAACCCAGACTATATTAACACCATTCATAATTGCCCCGGCTACTTGATGGTCGGAAAACGGAAAATGAAATGTTGGGCACATCGCAGCGGCGGGCATGGCGAAATTGATGTCCGTGGTGCGTTGATGCATTCGTGCAATGTGTTTATGTTCGAAATGGCGTTGGAAAAGGGGTATGAGCCAATCCACGCTATGGCCCACGATTTTGGCATCGGACAATACGCCGGACTCTTTCCCAATCTCGATAAAGAGCCGGAACAAAAAGATCTAAAATACGGAAACCTGCCGGTTAAAAACCGGAATAACACGGATCTGTGCAACATGTCGATCGGTCAGGGGGCCATCACCGTCAGCCCGTTGCAAATGGCAATGGTCGCGGCCACCCTAGCCAATGGTGGCCACCTTTATCGCCCGCGTCTAGTAAAAAAATTCCGCTATACCTCCTCCGAAGAATTTATAAAAAACCCAACCTGGGAAATTCGCCGAATTAACGCACCGATTGAGGCGCTAGAAATCGTGCGGGGCGGCATGTATGATGTGGTGATGCATCCCAATGGAACGGCCAAAAAAGCGCGGGTTCCGGGCATTCAAATTGCCGGAAAAACAGGATCCGCGCAGTACCGCAAAAAGGTCGACGACGAAGTGATTACCAGCGTACACACCTGGATGATTTCCTACGCCCCCTTCGATTTCCCGCGCTATGCCGTGGCGATGATTGTGGAAGACGGCGTTTCCGGCGGCAGAACGATCGGCCCGCGCCTGAACCAACTTTACACCAAAATATTTGAATATGACGGTACGCTGGAAAAGGAGGATTCTTGATGAACGGAATCGACCTCAAACGCGTGGACTGGATTATGCTCGGCACCATTCTGATGCTCATCACGCTTAGCGCGCTCTTTATTTACAGTGCCCAGTTTAAATCCGATGAGATGGTTGGCTCCAACTGGATCAAGCAGTTGGTTTTTGCGGGCATGGGCCTTGCGGCGTATACCGTGATTGTTTGGTTTGATTATCAGCATGTTGCACGGCTCGCGTGGTGGATTTATGGTGGCTCCATCGTATTGCTCCTGCTCGTCTTTTTGTTCCCGCCATTAAATGGAGCGCATCGGTGGATTCCGTTACCGGGCTTTACGCTCCAACCGTCTGAACTCGGTAAAATCGGCGTAATCATTGGCCTTTCCGCCTTTTTAGCGGCCCCCGATCGGGACATGGACGAATGGAAAACCTTCTTTAGTTGCGCTGCAATTGTCGGGGGGCCCTTCCTGCTGATTGTATCAGAACCGGATTTAAGCACATCGCTCATTCTTGCGCCGGTCTCGCTGGCGATCATGCTCTATGCGGGGGTACAACGAAAACTGCTCTTGATCTGCGTGGCGGGGGTGCTGCTATTGGCCGTGATCGCCTGCGTTTGGATTAAATACGAAGTGCCGTCCGATCTCGACACGATCCCCGTTGCTGATCGGCCCAATTTTGCACTGCCACGCATGCCCTTTCTGGAAGACTACCAAAAAGGACGCGTAAAAGTGTTCCTTACAGAGAAGCATGATCTTGCAGACGCGGGGTGGAACAAGCTACAATCACAAATTGCCGTGGGTTCGGGAGGACTGCACGGAAAAGGTTATTTAAAGGGGACGCAAAATATTCTGGGCTTTCTGCCCCGTACAGTTGCTCCAACTGATTTTATTTTCTGCGTGATTGCAGAGGAAACCGGATTTATGGGTGGAGCATTTTTTATGCTGCTCTACACCGT
>JAUUYK010000012.1 GCA_030588285.1 Kiritimatiellales bacterium | reverse complement strand
GGTAGAGCCAGCTTAATTTGCAGGGAGGCCATCGGGAAAAGAAAGGTAAAATAAGTACATGAAATATACAGGCCCCAAAATTAAAAAAGCACGGCGTTTGGGTGTTGCACTGTCTCCGAAATCTGAAAAGTTTTTGGAACGTCGCCCTAACCCACCAGGACAGCATGGCCCCGGCCGTCGTCGTGGTAAGCAATCCGACTACGGTCGGCAGCTGACGGAAAAACAGCGTTTACGTTATCAGTATAACATGAGCGAAAAGCAGCTTCGTGGAGTTTTCACGAAAGCAGCCCGTAAGCAGGGTAATACTGGTGAAGTGATGATTGAACTGCTCGAAAGCCGTTTGGACGTTCTCGTTCTACGTGCTGGAATGGCTCGCTCAATTTATCAGGCTCGCCAGATGGTATCGCACGCTCATTTCCGTGTTAACGGAAAGAAAGTGAACATTCCTTCCTACTCGTTGAAAATTGGCGAAAAGGTAACCGTTCGTGAAAAATCCAAAGATTTGGATGCTTTCGTATTGGCTCAACAGGTTGCTAAGACCCCAGAGTACATTACCGCGAATGATAAGGAATTGACTGCAGAATTGAATCGCCTACCGACTCGGGACGAAGTTCCGGTCGTTTGCGAAATCTCGTCTGTTGTCGAGTTTTACGCGCGCTAATCGATCCTTTCGAGGATTGGACAAACCGCTCTCTTTACGAGGGCGGTTTTTTTTGTGCCCAGACAAACGGTTAATCACGAAGGAACGTTTTTCGTATACCTTCGGTTTTCAGAATCACAGATTACATAGATGCTCCCCATTTTAAAATCCATGTAATCAGAGCAATCGGTGGATACTACCCCGTGGGGTATTGGCGGCAATATTCGTAGAGCGCCATCGAGGTGGCGGTGGCCACGTTATACGAAAATGGCATGCCCCAAACGGAGATTTCCACCACGGCGTCGAGCTGGATTAGGCAGTCGTCGGAAAGGCCTTCGCGTTCGGAGCCAATCACGAGTGCGGTCTTTTTGGGAAAGGCGTATTCCGCTATTGGGGTGGAGTTCGTGGTTTGTTCCAGCCCCACTAAGGTGTATCCCTGCTGTTTTAGTTTTTTCAAAACCGGGGGTAGGCTGTTTTTAACGACCAGGTTCACGTGCTCTGCGCCATCCCGCGCGATTTTGCTGACGAGTTTTACGTTGCCCGTTGCAATAATTTTCCGAACGCCACAGCACCCCGCCGTCCGAAAAATCGTGGAAAGGTTTACGTTGCTGCGCAGGGGACTGCACGCAATGATTAATGGGCGTTCTTCAATTAGCTCCGTTGGCGGTTTATGGCGTAGATGTTCAAATTTCACAATGCGTCCTTTTGGTGGAATTCCTGAGCCTATTGGGTAACGTATTCTAAGGAGTATCGCTGGGTAAACAATCATTTCACGCGAGGCATATTGCAGTAGACTCAAAATTAACGATGTGCAGGGTTGAGGTTGGCTTGGGCGGTCTGCTATTAATTCGAACATGAATACCACGGAGCTTAGTGCGAGTTTAGAAGATTATCTGGAGACCATTTTTTTCCTGTCACGAGATGAGGGGAAAGCGCGCCCGAAGGCGATTGCCGAGCGGATGAAGGTGCGGGCGGCTTCGGTGACGGGGGCGTTAAAGGCGCTCGGGGAAAAGGGGCTGATTAATTATGCGCCGTATGCCGCGGTGACGCTGACGCCGGAGGGGCGGGAGATTGCCCGAAGTATTGCGGTGAAACACGAGGCATTGCTCCACTTTTTTACCCAAGTGTTGGGCGTTGAAGCGGAGGAGGCGGAGGAGTTTGCCTGTTCAATGGAACACACCATTCCCGATAATATTTTGCAACGCTTCGTTCGTTTTGCGGAGTATACCGAAAAATGCCCGAATTTTAATGCGAGCTGGCAGGCGAATGCCGAGGGCTATTTTTGCCGCGCTCAGGGATGCGATTCTGGGCGGTGCGACACCTGCAATCTGCCGACGGACTGATACGTCTTCTCGCGCATCGTTTTTGATGTGTATTTAAAGCCGCAAGAATTCCAGCAATAACGAATTCGGATTATTGCTGAGAATCCCCCCTTCGCTACTTTAGAGATTAAGGTGGCGTTGAATCATTTCAAAGAGGCGTTCTTTTTTGACGGGTTTGGCGAGGTAGTCGTCCATGCCGGCATGAAGGCATTTTTCACGATCGCCCTGCATGGCATTGGCTGTGAGAGCAATGATCGGTATGCGACTTTCGGTTTCGGGTGTATTTTTAAATTGGCGGATTTTATGGGTGGCTTCGTAGCCGTCCATGCGCGGCATTTGGCAATCCATAAAGATGAGATCGAACTCCTCTCCATCGGTAATCTTCAGCAATGCTTGTTCGCCATTTTCGGCAACATCGACTTCGAATCCATGGTTGGTCAGCATGCGTTTAACAACGGTTTGGTTTACGAGGTTATCTTCGACCACGAGAATTCGCCGGGAACCCATTTTAGAGTATTTGACGGGGGGGCGCGTGTTGGATGGGTGGGCTGGGTAGAGCCGGACGGTGTCGATGGAGTATCCGAGTGCATCGGCGGTTTTTTTGAGTAGGTTGTTGAGCCGAATCGGCTTGATGAGTTTGGTGGTAAGGCTGGCGTGGTTGAGCGAACTGAAGTCGCGATTGGTGATGGAACAGATAATAAAAATCTTGAGCGGGGCAAGTTTGGGGTTGCTGAGGAGCGCGGTATCGACGGCGGTGGCGAGGTGTTCTTCAATCAACAAAATCTCATATTCGTTCTCTTGAAGTTCTATTTCGGCCTCTTTAATGGAACTCACAATGTTAGTGTTCAGCCCCCAATGGTTTAACCATTCGGAGAGAACGGACCCCAGGATCTGCTTCTCATCGATCAAGAGAACGTGTTCCCCTTTAAATAGGAAGTTGTCGATTGCGACTTTTTTGGATCGATTTGCGATGGGAAGATTGAGCCGGAACCAGAAGGAAGAACCTTTGCCGAGGTCACTTTTCATTCCGATTTTTCCACCCATCAAGGAGACGAGTTGTTTGCAGATCGCAAGCCCGAGACCGGTGCCTCCATATTCACGGGTGGTGGAGGAGTCGCCTTGAGAAAATTTCTGAAAAAAATGGGGAAGCTCTTCCTTGGAAATTCCGATGCCGGTGTCGGTGACCGAAAAAGTAATGTCGACTTCGGTTTCGGTTCTGGCGGAGGCTTCGATATCGATATAAACATGGCCTTTGGGGGTAAACTTAAGGGCGTTGCTGGCGAGGTTCATTATGACTTGGCGGATGCGTCCAATATCACCAACGACGAAGGGAGGGGTGTTGGGGGAAAAACGAAGGACGAGGTCGACGCCCTTTTTGAGGGCGGTGGGGGTGAGCAACTCGGCGATATGTTCGAAGGCTTCGCGGAGGTCAAAGGGTTGGAGTTCGAGATCGAGTTTTCCGGCTTCAATTTTGGAAAAATCAAGAATGTCGTTGAGTAAGGTAAGCAGGGTGTCGCCGGACGTTTGGATGACTTGAAGATATTCGTGTTGCTCTTCCGTGAGTTCGGTGTCGATGAATAGGCTGGTGGTGCCGATAATGCCGTTCATTGGGGTTCGGATTTCGTGGCTCATACTGGCTAGGAATTCGGATTTTGCACGGGAGGCCTGTTCGGCTTTTTCGCGGGCAATGAGGAGCTGGCGATTGGCGCCTTCGAGGTTTTCGCGAGCCCCGTTGGCATCTTCCATCATACCCATAATGATATGCTGATTTTCTTCGAGTTCGCGGCTGCGTTTGTCGAGCAACCGGTTGGCTTCTTTCATTTCAATCTCGTTTTCTTTTCGATCGGTAATTTCGAACAGTATTCCGGCCATGCGCAGGGGGGTTTGTTGGGGTCCACGGTCGAGTATCCGCCCGCGGTCGAGTACCCAGATCCAATCTTTTTCCCCGCGACGCAGGCGGTATTCGCAGCTATAGGTATCGCTTTTTCCCTCGAGATACTTGGTGAGAATGCGATTGACGTTATTGGCATCGTCGGGGTGGATATACTCCTTCCGCCAGTTTAAACTGGGGCTGAGATCGGAGGGCTGGCATCCGAGGATGGTCGCGAAACGGGGGTTGTAAGCATGGGTGTTGGCTATGATATTCCAGTCCCAATAGCCGAGATTTCGGCCTTGAAGGATGAGTTCGGTGTTATAGCGTTCGGCTTCATCGGTGATGTTGTATAGGGTTTTGTGGGAGAATTTTTTACCGAAAGTTTCGGATTTAAGAACCTCTTTGGTTTTCTCGTGGTCCTGTTTCTTCTTTTTAACCCGAAGACGAATGAGAAGAAGGAGTATATAACCCAGAACAAGGATGTTCATCGTGATGATGCCAATGAATGCCGCAATCATTTCCCCCGAGGGGTCGTGAAAATGGTATGCGGCTCTTGCTAAAAGCAGTGCGAAAAAAGCATAGGCTCCTATAAAAAAACTTCCGAGCTGGATTCGTAGATTTGGATTTTCAGTGCTAAGGAGAATTCTATTCATCGGATTAATCTTTTTTTTTCGCTTTCATAAAGAGGATCATGGGGTTGTATGAGCCGGTGCGACTCGGCATCGGATGAATGGAGCGAGGACGTATAAGTGGCGGTCATAATAGCGAGTCCATCGTGTTTTGGTATTTTTTAGGTTTACTCAAGCTGATCAGCAGAGCATTGACTTCGGCTTTAAGTTCGAGCGTTCGGCGTTCGCGCCCACGCATTAATTGGTTGAACCGCTCCATATCCTCGAGCGTTCGTTTGAGGCGTTCTTCGGCTAAATTTCGTTCCGTTGCATCAGTCCATACCTCCAACACGCCAACTGCCCGACCGTTATCGTCGCGCAAGGGGACTTTGCTACTTTCCCGCCAGCCTATACTTCCGTCGGAACGAGAGTGCGATTGAACCGCCCCAAAGACCGGCTGATTGTTTGTAATCACATCCTGATCCTGTTTGATCACCTCCGTCGCTTGGTCGGGGTTGAATAGGTCGATCGGGCTTTTTCCAACCACATCGGAAATATTTTTAAGACCGCATTCGCGAATGAACATCTTATTGCACCCGAGATAGACCGAGTCTTTATCTTTCCAGAAAACTGACATGGGAATGGTATCCATGATGAGCCGGAGCATCTGCTGCGATTGATGTAAAGCGCTTTCGGTTTGTTGAAGATTTGCGATGTCGCGCGCCACGCTGAAGAGGGCTTTTTTATTTTTCCAGGAGCCTTGGAAGAGATTCATTTTCACCGGAATAAGCCCCCCATTTTTCATCTGGAGCGGAAGCTTGCAGAGGGTGGATTTATTGGATTGAATATGAACGATGATTTGATCAATTTCGGCCTGTGATTCTTCGGGAAAGAACTTGGATAGACTCCTGTTTTTAAGGTCACTTTCGGTGTAGCCGAGCCGGTTTTTAACGGTGGAATTAAAATGAATAAGTTGCCCGTTCATATCGCACACGAGCAAGAAGTCGTCAATGGTCTCGAATAGGGTTTGAACGTTGCGATTTTCTTCCGCCAATGTGCCTCCAATTTGTTTGGTGCTGGAGAGGTCTTGTATGAACCCATCCCAAATGACCGCCCCGTGGAGGCGGAAGGGGATAGCGCTCAGATAAAGCCCCTTCAATTTTTTAGAAGCATCCCGTATGCGGAATTTTAAATCGGCCGGTTCGAGGTGTTCGATTCCCCGTTTAAAGGTTTCGTGCAGCAGGGGGATATCGGCTTCATAAACCTGGTCATAAGCGAGGCTCGGATTTTGAATAACATCTTCTTCTTTAACTCCAAAAGCGAGTTCATACCCTTTGCTGAGATAGGTAAAGCGGAATGATTTTTCGGCGGAGAAAACCAATTGGAAAATGATTGCGTTTGGAAGATGTTCGCCGAGCAACTGGGAGAGGTGTTCACTGCATTCCAAGGCCTTGCTTTTGTCTTCGAGGCGAATGCGCATTTGTCGAAGCCGCAATAGCATGCTCAGCAACAGCAGAACGGTCGTCCCGAGGAGTATCAGAATGAACTCCGTGTCTGCGGAGCAGCTGATGTTCCCCGCGCAGTCTTTCGTTGATGAGGCAAAAGCAATTGAAGTCTCCCCCAGAGCAAGTATGGGCGGAAGAAAGTATCGCAGACGCGTTATATTCCATCTTTTCATAAAGCACATCGCTAGCGTTAATCGTCGAACTATGCGGTTTTTTTTACGCCACCTTTAAAAGGAAAGCAAGACCTCATG
This sequence comes from Kiritimatiellales bacterium, assembly GCA_030588285.1. The sequence goes on along the minus strand of JAUUYK010000012.1, from coordinate 4,806 downwards.
CACCTCACACAGCGGAAGTCCCACTACATTCGTATAGGAACCCTTAATCGCGCGAACCATGTGGGCTGCCCCGCCTTGAATGGCATAAGCACCGGCCTTATCCATCGGATCGCCCGAGGCAATATAGGCCGCAATCTCACTTTTTTCTAACTCCCGAAAAACCACCTCCGTTGAAACAGAAAAAAGGACGATTCGTTCGCCCTTTTGTACGCAGACTCCGGTAATCACCTCGTGGGTGCGCCCCGAGAGATTGGACAGCATTGAAAACGCATCCGCCTCATTTTCGGGTTTTCCAAGAATCGCACCCTTTTGAACCACAATCGTATCGGCGGCAATTAATAGAGTATCGGCATCGGCCAAAATAGCCGCCGCTTTCTCTTGAGCCAGCCGTTCAACATAGGCCCGCGGAGCTTCGTTTGCTTCCGGGGTTTCATCAATTTCAGGCACCTGAATGGTGAAAACCAGGCCGAGCGATTCCAATAACTCACGACGACGCGGAGACGCGCTCGCCAGAACCAACTTTTGAAACGGGGGATTATTTTTCATAGACCCAACAATAGGTTGGAACGAGAGCGATTAAAAGTCCGATCTACACGACATAAAGGAGCCCCGCAGCGCATTAAAATACTCCGCCGCCCTGGGTTCTACGCATGGAAAGTACAAGACGTTCAGAAAACCCAATTTCGGTTAAAATAGAAGCGAGGCAAAAAAGTCTCTTCCAAGTGTTGACTCTTTTTCCAATATTCGCATAATCCGCCGTTCAATTTAAGCCGGCGTAGCTCAGTGGCAGAGCAACGGATTTGTAATCCGTTGGTCGTCAGTTCGACTCTGACCGCCGGCTCCATTTAAAAACCCTCGTAACCACCCGGTTGCGGGGGTTTTCTTTTTGTGGGTGCTCGGACCGGTGAAGTAAAGTGAGGTTACGTTTAGGCTGCGTACCGCTATATGTCCCAGAAGAGTTTGCAAGTAACGACCCTTTCATGACTTCCTTTTAGAGCGATCGAGTATGGATTATAAGTATAAACCTTTAGATTGGTTTATAAGAATGGTATGATGCATAGCATGGGAAATTATAAGGATGTGCTGATTGGTGTGGTAGGGACGTCTCCTGCGGTTTTAACGGAAACTCTGTGGGCTTTGGCTCAGGAAGATCCTGCTATTGTTCCGGCTGAAGTAGTGATTCTCACGACAACGGTTGGAAAAAAGAGGATAGATGAAGCTCTGTTTAAAGAGGGGTGGTGGGCGGCCCTAATAGATGAAATAGGGGCCTCAGAGCTTCCTCCTCCAGTTGTTAAGCTTTTTAACGAAGAAGATTGTGCTTTTTCAGACATCACTTCCGTGAAGCAAAATGAAGTTGTAGCGGATCTTATTTTGAAGACATTGCAGCCGTATGCAGAAGATGAGCACACTCGTATTATTGCATCAATAGCCGGCGGTCGTAAAACCATGAGTGCGTTGATGCTGTCCTGTATGTCTTTGCTGGGAAGGGCGCAAGATAGGGTTTGTCATGTCTTGGCCAATGATCAGTATATTAATGAAAATAAAGGGTTTTGTTTTCCGGAAAATAAAGAGGAAGTTGAGGCCGCGCAGGTTCAGCTTTCCGATATTCCTTTTGTAAGGGTGAGTCAGTGGCAGAACATAAAGTATGCGCCACCGTCCTATTCCGGTCTGGTGAATTTTATTAATACGGGGGAACTAAAATTCCCTCAGATTGGAATTAATCCAAAGACTCGTGAGGTTAACGTAATTAATGGAGCGACGTGCAAAATTGGGCCCCTCTCTTTTGGATTGCTGTATTTCTGGATTAAGTGGATGGGGCAGCCAGCAATTCGTGAGTCATGGGTTGATTTTCGGGAGTATCTAGAATCCTATTTTAAAGATCAATCTCTCGATAAAATTCCCTATGAATGGGCGCACGGGTTTGAAAAGAAGTACCGGCCTAATGAGAGGTTTCTGCTCGATGATGATACGTTGCGGAAGCGGATGGCGGATGTCCGAAAGACGCTAGAGGAGTTGTTTCGATTTCCTCAACTTGCTCGAACCCTGGTGCCTGATCTTCAGAAAAAAGAGACTTTTTCATTTCCTTTAAAAAATATCCGTTGGGATGAATCATGAAATCGGACGTCCGTTTTTGGGATTCACAAAGTGGTTCGACCTACTGTTGTCCTTATGCAGATGAACCACTCTATTTTAATCAGCAACCGTTTTTTGAGATCCCTTCTTCGGGGAGAAGTCGGGGTTTGTTTAATCCCGACCAAAGATCGTCGGGGGGTAAATTTTAAAAATAACCAGGGAGTAATGATGCAACAATTTGAAACACAACTCATCATCGTATCGGGACAAATGATCCCCAATGTGACACCGGTATTGGATGAGGCTATCCGTCCGGGAAAAGTTATCCTCTGTGCAAGCAATACGATGCAGAAAAAGGCAGAGGCTATGGCCACGTTCTTTAACAAGAAGAACGTTGAGACAGAAATATTTTCGCTGGGCTATGCGTATAATTTTGTTGAGCTGCAAGAACGTTTCCTTGAGTTGGCATCAGGGTTCGGTCCGCAGGAATCCATTGCAATAAATTTGACGGGAGGAACCAAGCTGATGACCATTGCCGCCCAGATGGTTTTTGACGACCGGCCCTGTTTTTATGTGGTGCTGGAAAATAGTCAGATCCTAATGTTGGATACTCAAAATCCGAGCGCCTATCAAATACAGGATAAAATTAGGCTACATGATTATTTTGCTCTTCATGGTTACTCGGTAAAGCAACAGAATCGGAAAAAGAAGATTTCATCAGAATCGGTTTTGATGTGCGAGACGCTATTAAAGAAGTACGACACCTATAAGAAACAGCTAGGCACGTTGAATTATTTGGCCGCAAAGGCAGAGGAGGAGGATTCCTTAACGATCCGAAATGAGATTTCAGATGATACCTGTGGCTTGCTCGATCTCTTCTACAAACAGGGTAGTATTTCGTATTACGATGATACGAAAATAGAGTTTTCCTCCACGCACGCTCGCGATTTCTGTAAGGGGTTTTGGCTGGAGGAGTATGTGGCCAACGAACTAAAAAAGGTGGATGAACAGCTCGGTTTGCAGGATTTTTCTGCGTCGATTGAAGTGGAGAGTTCGACGGGAACCAAAAATGAAATTGATGCTGCGTTTCTCTATAAGAATGAACTCTATGTGATTGAGTGCAAAACGGCCCGAATGAATGAGAAGGGCAGCGATGTTTTATACAAGCTCGATAGTATCAGCGGTTATGCTGGGCTCTATACCCAATCGATTGTCGCCACGTTTAAGGAGATGAGCAAGTTCGATCGAAAACGCGCGCGAGATTTGAAGATTAACTTAATTGAAGGCCGTGATCTGAATCGGCTGGCCGAACGAATCGTTCAAATCATTCAGCCCGACCAAGGAGAAAAGTAATGAGTCAAATGTTAATGAAAGTGCAGGTGGGACCCGTGCAAGAATTTATTGCCCAGGCTCGCTCCACCCGCGATATGTGGGCCGGCAGCTATATCCTCGCCTGGCTCACCGCCTCCGCCATGAACGTGTTCAAAGATGAAGGTTGCGAGTTCATTTTTCCGACCTTGGAAAAACAACCCCTCTACGAAATGTTCAAGGGGAACCCATCCGCCGCAGGATTGATCCCAACCCTGCCGAATGTATTTATGTTGCTGGTTTCAGAAGAGCAGGTCGAAAAGCTCGCCGTAGAGGCCGAAGCCGCGCTTCGCGGTGAGCTGGAAAAAGTTGGAAATACCTGCTGGAAAAAAATGATTAAATTGGGAGCTTCCAACGATTGGAAAGCCCGCTGGGACGAACAGCTCGAAGTCTTTCCCATCTTCAACTGGTGTGCCGTCCCCGTTTCCAACGATTGGAACGCCGATGTCGAAACCCTCGGAAAACAAATGGACGCCCGACGCAACACCCGAGAATTTAAACCATGGAACGGCATCGCCGGAGCCACCAAAGATATCCTTTCCGGAAAAGAAGAATCGATCGGTTCCGAAAAGTTTTGGGAGGATGAATTCTGGAAGAAAGCGGGTCCCTACGGAGCGATGAACTGCATCAAACGACTTTTCCCCGAATCCTATTTAAAAAAGATGTTCAAGAAAGAGAGTGATTTTTATGCGGAAATGAAAGTGATCGACACCCGTTCGCTTGCGGATGATGAAGAAAATCAAGGGAGTCCATATATTGCCGTCATCGCCTTCGATGGCGACAAGATGGGGGCCGCATTGAAAGAGCTAAACACACAAGAGGAACACGCCGCGTTCAGCCAAACCCTTGCTACATTTTCTCAGGAAAAAGTCGCAGAAATTCTAGATTCGAAAAAAGATCAGCTCGTCTACGCGGGGGGTGACGATGTACTCCTGATGTGCTCGGCAGATCGCGCTCTGGAAATTGCTGAGAAACTCAGAAATGGTTTTAAAGAAACCATGGGCGGGAAAATGGATGCCTCCTGCGGGATTGCCGTTGGTCACTATCAATTCCCCCTGCAACGCATTGTGGACGAAGCGCGCAAGGCGGAGAGCCGTGCCAAAAACAAACGCGGACGCGCCGCCTTCGCCCTCACTCTCCTCAAACGCTCGGGTGAGATCATCCAATGGGGCGCAAAATGGGAGTCTCCTGCGTTGAAACTGTACAATCTCTATACCGAACTGGCGGCACCGGATGATGCCTCATCCCGCTTACCGTATGCACTGGCAGAACTGCTGGCTCCCTATCGGTTATCCAGCAAAGGCGACTCGGAGGTTGAGTTGAAGCTCCTCAAGGAGATCGTCAAAAAAGAATATTCGCATGTCC
>JAUUYK010000160.1 GCA_030588285.1 Kiritimatiellales bacterium | reverse complement strand
ACCTGCTCGACGGCCTGCAATCCTGCAATTGCCACCTCTCCAAATTCGGCGGGCACCAGATGGCCGCCGGGCTCGAAGTAAATCCCGGCGCGCTCGAGGCCTTTAAAAACGACTTTAATGCCGCCGTTTCAGCGGCCCTTTCCGGCATCGACCTTTCGCCAGTTCAGTCGATCGATGCCGTGGTATCGCCCGACGAATTGGGATGGGATTTTATGGAAAATCTCAAGCGTTTGCGCCCCTTCGGACAATCCAATCCTGAGCCTATTTGGGCCTTAAAAAATGCAGAAGTTTCCGGGGCACCACGCGTGGTTGGCGAAAAGCATCTAAAGCTCTCGCTGGTTTCCAATAGCAAATCCTTCGAAGCCATTGCGTTCAACTATGCACTCACCGCCCTGCCCGTCGGAAAGATCGACGTCGCCTTCACCCTAAAAGAAAACTACTGGAACGGACGCACCAACTTGCAACTGCAAATACAAGATATTCGTCCCGCTAAAGTATGAAATTAAAGGATAATTTAATGAGTAATCTACCCAACTGTCCCGAATGCACCTGTGAATATACCTACGAAGACCGCGAAATAATCGTCTGTCCCGATTGCGGGCACGAATGGAAATCCGACGAAATCGATTTGGCCGATACCGGCTTAATCGTTAAAGATGCAAATGGAAACCGCTTAGCCGACGGCGATTCCGTGACCATTGTTAAAGGCCTAAAAGTTAAAGGCGCGCAATCAGACTTAAAAGTCGGCACCAAAGTAAAGAGCATCCGCCTCTGCGAGGGGGATCACAACATCGACTGCAAAATCGCCGGATTCGGCGCCATGAAACTCAAATCAGAGTTTGTGAAAAAGGCGTAGAAAAAAGGTAAATAATTTGGCTTTGGTTGTGCGGATTTTATTTGCTTGACACGCGGTATTGAACGCTACTTTATCTCTTTTCTTACTTTAGGATAAAAACAGGATTACATATGAATTTAAGCCGAACCATTTTTCTTTTGTTGTGCATCACCCCGTTTGTTGTGGCCGGAAGTGATGGTGGTTTTTCAGGAGGATTCTCCGGCGGATCTTTAATAACGAATGAACTTATTTCTATCGAAACTGGAAACCCCGTTCTTATTGATGGCGGTAAATCGGTTGTAATTTCGGGCGGTTCTTATTTCTCTGCTGAGAATCCTCCGGCAGGGTGGGGATTGGTTGTAAACGATACTGATATAACTTTTCAAGAGGGTAAATTTTCATCGGTTTGTTTGCAATATGAGACCAACGGGCATGTTGCCGCAACGATCTCTTCTGGCGCGAATATTGATGCGGGGGTTGGCATTTGGCTGGGCTATTATGGGGCTGATAGTTCGCTGATGGTTGAATCGAATGCGGTGCTCCGAGGGGATGACTTTTTTATTGGCTACGAATCATTTGCCTCCAGTAACCAAGTGATGGTTTCTGGAACGAGGGCCACGCTTCATGCTCGAAAATCACTTAATTTCGGAGGCCACAAATCCGGCACTAACTGGGTTGATGGCGGAACCGGAAACTCCCTAACGGTCTCCAACGGCGGCTGGGTGCAGGTGGGCGATATCGGAACCAATAATCTTCCAGATAGTGGAACGCTCGGCGTGGTTTCCGTCGGTGGCCTCGGCGGGGCGGAAATGATTGTTGCCAATGGGTCGCGCGTGGAGAACGACCTGGGTTGTGTGGGTATTGATCCAACGATGAATGGTTCAGTTACCGTAACGGATGCAGGATCTGTTTGGAGCAATTTGGAGGGGTTGTTGGTCGGAGAAGGTTCTGGAAGTTCGGTCTCTATCTTAAATGGAGGGCGAGTCGATAGCGGAATGGGTTGGATCGGTTTGTCGACGAATTCAACCCGTAATTTCGTCGAGGTTTCTGGCGCGGGGTCGTTATGGAGAATGCCAGCGACTTATTGGCAGGGACTCCCTGTGGATTTTGACACGGTAACTCCTCTGGGTTTAAGTGTGGGGTATCGGGGTTCCGATAATAGCCTGCTTATTTCAGATGGTGGACGGGTTGAAAGTTCGCGAGCTTATATTGGCCATGGAGAATCGGCGAATAGCAATCGGGTAGTCGTGTCCGGTGCTGGTTCTATTTTAAAATGTGGAGTTACGCAGTTCTATCTGCGGCCTTATCCCACCCCTATTCTGCCTATTTATGAACCCCCTATTCTTGTAGGGGAGAGTTCGGTGGCGATTACTTCAATCGGTTCAAAAAATGATATGGATCTGACGGGTTCCGCTATTTTTATTGGCAGTCCGCCTCTTTTTTATCCGACGAATAGTATACCAATTCTTCATCCAATACTAATGCCACAAGCAATGACCACGCTTTCTGTGGGGTATAATGGTTCGGGTAATAGCCTGCTTATTTTAGATGGAGGACGGGTGGAAAGTTCCAATTCATATATCGGCCGAGGAACTTCGGCGAGCGGAAATCAAGTTGTGGTTTCTGGTTTGGGGTCAACCTTGAGTCATTCCGGTTTTATTTCTTTTTATCTTTCACCTGAAGGTGCTCCGCTACTCCGATCAAATTCTCTCTCGGTTGGCTATGAAGGGTCGAGCAATCGTCTTTTGATTGAAAATGGTGGGTCGGTTTTTAGTCAGTCCGGTATTATCGGCGAAATGTCCAATGCCTGGAATAATGCGGTTTCGGTGGTGGGAGCGGGGTCTGAATGGCGTAATTCGGATAATCTGTATTTGGGGGGAAGTGTTTCCTTGATCCAGCCTTTATTGATCGGCGACCTTTATGGCTGGATCGATGGCGGGCAGGGGAATTCACTTACCGTTGCGGATGGCGGTTTGGTATCGGTTGGGCGAGATATGCATAATCGGAACTATTCGACGGTGAACGTCGATCCGGGCGGGCATATTTCCATTTCTAGCAATTATTACCAGGATGCGACTTCGGTGCTGCGCTTCGGCGTGGAGACCAATGCTGTAGGTGCGCCGCTCAATGCGCTGGTGAGCGTGGGCGGCACGGCGGAGTTTAAGACGGGTGCGACGTTGCAGTATTACAGCAATGTGGGCTGGATGGATTTTGATGTGTTCTATACCAATCTGATTGTCGCGGCGGACACGCTGATTGTGGGCGGTGTAACGAATGCAACCTCGCTTGACCTTGATGTGATTAAGCTGGATGGCTCGCTGGTCGATCTGCTGCTATGGGAAAAGGATCAGGATATTTATGGCTTAATCGGGCGCAAATATTTGGCCGATAGCGCGGGCTTTGCACCCGGTTCGCAAATGGCTGGGGTGTCGCGCGGGATCGACGATCTTTCGCTGCTCGGAAATCCTTTGGCGGTCTCGCAAATCAATCTGCTCAACCGTATGTCATCCGCCCAACAAAAGGCACAGCTAACACAACGCTATACGCAGGGAACGCCAACCTGCCGACATCAGCAGAGTATGCTCAGTGGCCAAAAACAGGTGATGGCGCAGAGTCGGGTATTCCAATCGGGGAACCGCGTCGCAAAGCCGGAAGGGGCGGCCGGACCACACAAACCGGAGCAGGAATTACGCGGTT
>JAUUYK010000132.1 GCA_030588285.1 Kiritimatiellales bacterium | reverse complement strand
CAGGGGAATTTCGAGCACTCGGCCGAGATCGCGCATCAGCGTTTTAGCACCAAGCGTTCCGAACGTGATGATTTGGGCTACGCACTCTTCGCCGTATTTATCGCGTACATATTGGATCACCGCCTGCCGTTTGGTCGGGCAGAAATCGATATCGAAATCGGGCGGTGAAACACGATCGGGATTGAGGAATCGTTCGAAAATAAGGCTATATTTCAGCGGGTCGATCGTGGTGATCGATAGCGAGTAGGAGAGCAACGACCCCGCGCCCGAACCCCGACCCGGCCCCACGGGGATTCCCTGACGTCGTGCCCATTGGATAAAGTCCTGAACGACGAGGAAATAGTTGATGTAGTTGGTTTTTTCGATGATGCCGACTTCGTAATAAAACCGTTTATAAATCTCTTTTTCGTGGTCGGTTTGAGGCTGATCCAGATCGTCGAGATTGTAGAGCTTTTCGAGCCCGACTTTTCCAAGGTGAATGAGGTAGGCCTTTTTATCGGTAAATCCATCCGGCAGATCGAAGACGGGGAAGTGGAGCCGATGCGCGGGCAGGTCGAATTCGAACTCCACATTGCAGCGTTTGGCAATGGCGATCGTATTGGAAATGGCTTCGGGATGGTTCGGAAAAAGCGCGGCCATTTCCTCGCCGCTTTTCATATAATACTCTTCGCCGTGATAGCGATAACGCCCGGGATCGGCCACAAGATAGCCGCGCTGAAGACAGGTTAATACATCGTGCGCTTCGGCGTGTTCCTTGCGAACATAGTGCACATCGTTGCTTGCCACCAACGGCAGGCCGGTGGCCTCAGCCACCTTAAATAAATTCTCAAGGCCTGGCTTTTCCTCCTCCAGACTGTGGTCGAAAATCTCGATGAAAAAGTTATTTTCGCCAAGGATATCGGCGTATTCTTGCGCCAGCTTGATGGCCAACTCGAGATCGCCCTGCTGGCAGGCCTCGCCCACTTCACCGCGCAGGTCACCGGAAAGGCCGATGATGCCTTTGCTGTATTTTCGCAGCATCGCTTTGTCGATGCGCGGTTTATAGTAGAACCCTTCGAGCGAGGCGAGGGAGACGAGTTTGACCAGATTGTGGTACCCCTCCTGCGTTTCGGCCAGCAGCACCAACGACATATTATCGCGCTGGCTTTCCCGCTCCTCAATGCCGTTCCGCGCCACATACACATCGCACCCGATAATGGGTTTAATCCCGTTGGACATCGCGGTTTTGTAGAAATCCACCGCACCATAAAGCACCGCATGGTCGGTGATGGCTAGATAATCCATGCCCATATCCGAAGCCGTTTTCATGGCTTCCTTAATTTTCACCGTGCTGTCTAGCAGGCTATAGCTGGTATGAAAATGAAGATGGCAAAAGGGCGTGGTGTTCACAGAAAATAACCTCCGGTCGGTGGGAAAAGGATAAGATAAAAGGCACGGCCTCCGATGAACAGAACAAACCTTCATGGGTTAGAAAAAAGAGCGCGTAGGCTCTGTTTTTCGGCGGTTTCATGATCTACTGCCCGCTTCACCCCAAGGAAAAAGAATGATACTCAAATCGCTAATCAAAAATGCCGTGGCCGGAAGGGGGTGTTCTCCAGAAGAAGCGCTCGAACTCGTTGAATGGAATGCGGTTGAATTAATGGCTGGAGCTACCCAAATTCGCGAGGCGCATTTTGGGCGTAAAATCCAACTCTGCGCCATCATCAATGCCAAGAGCGGCACATGTGATATGGACTGCACGTTCTGTTCGCAAAGCGGCCGCGCCACGACCGATATTGAGGAATATCCTTTCATGCCGCCCGCCGAACTGGCGCCTCGTATGGAAGCCATTCTTGAAAACCACGACTGCCGATGCAGCGTGGTTACCAGCGGAGGAAAACTATCCGGCAAGGAGCTTCAATCTCTTTGTGAAACCGCAAAAACAATCGGTTCCGGTCCCCTCTGCGCCTCCCTCGGGCGGCTCACCGCGCCCGAATTGGCGCAGCTAAAAGAATCAGGCATCACCCGGTTTCATCATAACCTCGAAACCTCCGAAGCTCACTATCCCGAAATCTGCTCGAGCCAAACCTGGCAGCAGCGGCTCGATACCGTCAAAGCGGCGCAGGCCGCCGGACTTGATATATGCAGTGGCGGGCTTTTCGGCCTCGGTGAAAATTGGCAGGACCGGATCGACCTCGCCGTTGCGCTGCGCGAGCTGGCCGTCGACAGCGTTCCCATCAACTTTCTCTATGCCCACGAAGGAACCGCCCTGCGCAATGTTTCGCCGATGACGGCCGCCGAGGCCCTGCGTATTATTGCCCTCTATCGCTTTCTCCTCCCCACCGTTACCCTCCGTATTTGTGGCGGACGCACCCATGTTCTTGGCGATCGTCAGTCCGCCCTTTTTTCCGCCGGCGCCAATGGCATGATGACCGGAAATTATCTCACCGTCGCGGGCTCTCAATACGAAGCCGATCTCGCGATGATTGGCGATCTCGGCCTCCAGGTCGTAACCTATTAAAGGGGCTACCGGTGAATTTTTTGGTATTTTTAACCAGATTTTTTATATGCTACAGTATACAATTTAATCCAATGATGACCCTATATTCATTAATAGACGAAGGAGACTCTTAGATGCCCCGACCCATTACCCCCCGTGAAATTGAAAATCCATCTCTGATCAACTGGTTTAAACCCGCCGGTGTTCCGCTGCGTGAGCTTGAGGAAGTTGTGCTGATGTTGGACGAAGTTGAGGCGTTGCGTCTGGCTGATGCCGAAGGCCTTTATCAGGAGCAGGTGGCCGAGCAAATGAAGGTTTCGCGTCCAACCGTGGGGCGCATTTTGGCCTCGGCTCGGAAGAAGGTGGCCGAGGCGCTGGTGCAGGGTAAGGCGATTCGGATGGAGGGCGGGTCGGTAAATATCCGTGGCGCAATCGCCGAAACAACGTGCTGTGGTAAACGAAAAAAACATCGGTGTCAGGAAGAGCGTTCATAGTTCCGCTTAAAGGGAGATTGGACGGCGGGCGAAATCCGAGGGATCTTTGGCGAACCGCCCAGCTGGCCGCCAGAACTACAGGACAAATTGATTCGGCTGAAAGCACTTTGCTCTATTTGAGGCTGGCCGGATAAGGTCGAATTCCGGTCGGTTCTGTATCATTCTTCCAAACATGCCCCAAGGTGGAGTTGTAGACTCGACCCTTCCCATAGGGCCATCCGTTTCATAAAACGATCTCTTTGTTTTAGGTCGAAACCCCACTCCTTGTAAAACGTGCCGGCGTGGGGGGATCAATCAGGTTATCCGTTTCCGAGCAGGACTTCGAAGTGAGCTTGGGGATGGGCGCAGGCGGGGCACATGCCGGGTGCTTCTTCCGCTTCGTGGATGAATCCGCAGTTTCGACATTGCCAGATAACTTTTCCGGCCTTTTTAAAAACCCGGCCTTCGGTTAGATTTTTGAGGAGATCGCGATACTGTTTTTCATGCTGTTTTTCGGCGATGCTGATGTTGTCAAAAACAGTAGCAATGGCGGCAAATCCTTCCTCGCGTGCGGTGGCCGCGAAAGCGGGATAAAGCTCCGTCCACTCTTCATTTTCGCCATCGGCGGCGGCTTCGAGGTTTTCGGCGGTGGTGCCGACTATGCCTGCGGGAAAAGTGGCCGTAATTTCGCATAGGCCTCCTTCGAGAAATTTAAAGAAGCGTTTCGCGTGTTCTTTTTCCTGTTCGGCGGTTTCTAGAAAAATAGCGGCCATTTGCACGAGGCCTTCTTTCTTGGCGGCACTCGCAAAATACGTATATCGGTTGCGGGCTTGTGATTCGCCCGCGAAGGCTTTCATTAGGTTTTTTTCGGTTTCGGTTCCTTTGATATTCGGCATTGTAGCGCCTCCCTTATGTTGTGAGTGAATGTACTAAAAAGTATGGGGATGGAATTGAATTTTTAAAGCTCATAATGAGGGGTCTTTTAGTGCTCCAGCTTTACTCGACTCTTAAGAGTCGCTCGCGATGTTTTCATTCAACGGACCTGATTTCAGATGGGTGGTGAAGGCCGGAAGGGCAATGTCGATGCCGGCGGCTTCGAAGGCTTCGAGAAGCTGGCGATTCACTCGGTCAGCATGCGCTGTAAATTTCCAATATTCTGGCGGATGGTACCAATAAATCATACGCAGTTCTAGATGGTCGCGCTCGAAATCATTCAGCCAAACGCGCGGTGGAAAGTCGGGGTTGAACCCTTCGTGATCCTTCAGGAGTTCCTGCACAATCGTGACGGCTTTTTTCGCCTGAGCGGCGGAGAT
>JAUUYK010000057.1 GCA_030588285.1 Kiritimatiellales bacterium | reverse complement strand
ATATAATCTGGGTTACATCGGCCAGCCCGGTATCAAGGTTCCATAACCAATCGAACGGTAGACTTTGTGTTCGAAGGCCGTAGGTGTCGAGTATGGTGGCAACATCGCAGCCACCGCCGAGAGAGATAAGCATCTGTTTCATCTATACTTTAGTAGCATAAATAGGGACCATGGTTGAACTTTAAATGCCGTGTTAAACGAATTGCACAGTAGTAATCTTTTAGGTGGATATGGATAAAGTCGTATTATGTTGTAAATCGTATCGGAACGATCTGAAAAGATTGGTTCGTCTAGCTGAAAGCATTGAACGCTTTAACGCAGATCAATTGCCGTTTTACGTGATTGTTCCTTCAGCGGATCGATCTATGTTTGAAACGGCATTGGGCGCGATTCAGCATTGTTTAGTTGAAGACGACGAAATCCTTTCGCTGAATCCCGATGCCGATAAAATCCGCGCCATGCAATTGGATGGCGGAATGATGCAGCAGATTGTGAAGTCGCAGTTTTGGCGATTGGGCGTTTCCGAAAATACAGTCATCATCGATTCCGATTCCTATTTTATCCGTGAATTTAAAACCTCTGATTTCATGGCGGATGAAACGACGCCTTTTACGGTGATGCACGAAGGCAAGGATCTGTTGCAATGGGCCGCACGAAATGGTCGGCCCAAAGTATTTAACTATTTTGAGAAAGACCGCCGCATGACCATGGATCAATTTAACAGAAATGGTTTTGTTTATGATTTTGGGCCGACCCCTTGCATTTGGTCTTCCAAAGTTTGGAAACAACTCGATGAAGAATTTGCGCAACCTAACGGAAAAAACTTTGCCGATTTGATCGTCGATTCTCCAAATGAAATGATCTGGTACGGTGAAGCCCTATTATATTTTAAAACCTTTCCCCTCTTTCCGAGAGAACCTTTATTTAAGGTATTCCACTATAAAGAGCAGTTCGAAGAAGCCGTCGGGATGGGGGAGCATGAAGTAATCTGGGCCAAGAACTTTATGGGCATGGTGATGCAGTCCGCCTGGGAATCCGATTTGGATCAATTTCACCGAAAAACTAGGTCATGGAAGACGCTTTGGTTGGTTAAGCGCTGAGTTCATGGTGAGAAATGCTTTTTAATAGCTACATATTCCTTTTTATATTTATTCCGGTATTGGTGCTGGTTGTTTCCGTGCTGTCGTCACGCCAGAAAATTGGAGGGGCTATATGGGCGATGTTGGTTGCTTCGCTGATTTACTATGGCTGGTGGAACCCGATTTTTCTTCCACTGATTATAGGGTCGATTGTTATTAATCACTTTTTAGCGAAGGGGATTGATCGAACGGATTCAATGAAAGGCGTTTTGCTGGTGGTTGGCGTGGTCTTCAACTTGCTGCCACTCTTCTTTTTTAAGTACGCCAATTTTGCGATTGAGACCCTTAATCTTTCTCCGAGATTAAATATTCATACCTTGGGTGTGATTCTTCCGATCGGGATTTCGTTTTTCACTTTTCAGCAGATTGCATATTTGGTGGATGTCCGGCAGGGAAAGGCGCAGCCCCGCCGGTTGTTGGGATATGCCTTATTTGTATCCTTTTTTCCTCAACTCATTGCCGGCCCGATTGTTCATCATAAAGATTTTATCCCACAACTCCGGACGGCATTGTCGGGGATTTGTAGTGATAACCTGAATCGCGGCATTGCTATATTTGCCGTGGGATTATTTAAAAAGACGGTTCTTGCTGATAATCTAAGCATGCTAGCTAACCCGGTCTTTAGCACGATTGCTGACGGAAATTTGGTGAATATATTCGATGCGTGGGTCGGGGCATTAGCCTATACGTTTCAGATCTATTTTGATTTTTCAGGGTACAGTGATATGGCCGTTGGGCTTGGGTTTATGTTCGGCATTAAACTTCCGATCAACTTTTATTCTCCGTACAAAGCATCCAATATTATCGAGTTCTGGCGGCGTTGGCATATCACGCTTTCCACATTTTTGAGGGACTATATCTACATTCCGCTCGGCGGGAGTCGCTCAGGAGAGTCGCGCCGCATTATCAATGTATTCCTGACGATGTTGATCGGGGGAATCTGGCACGGTGCCGGATGGACCTTTGTGGTTTGGGGTACAATTCACGGGCTGGCCATCAGTCTGAATCATATGTGGTGGATGGTGTGTAAGCGGGAACGAAAACGAGGGTGGTTGGCTCTGTCCCATGTTTCGACATTTATCTTTTTGGTATTTACCTGGGTTATTTTTCGAAGTGTCTCAATGGAGTCCGCTTGGTCGTTATCTAAAGTTATGACGGGCATTGGGCCGGTTGTGATTCCTGCTGATTGGAGCGGTCTATTCGGAAGTATGGGAAACAATTTCATTGTACTCGGGGAATACCATGGTAAACCACTGGCCATCTTGATTGCTGTTGCGGTGGTAGCCTGGTTATTACCCAATACTCGCGAGTTATTCCCCGACGTTTCTTTGGATCAAAACGGCTTAACGAAAAAGGTTTCTCTATTTCGGTGGAAATCATCGGTAGTGTGGTTGCTCGTAACAATTGGCTGTATCCTTATTTCGTTGTGGAATATGAGCCATGTTAGTGAGTTTCTGTATTATCAATTTTAATTATGAAGAGCCGTACCTATACAAAAATAGTCCTTGCCGTCGGAGTTCCCGTTTGGATCATCGTGACGTGGTTTGTGTTCACCACTCCGCCATTTGTTGGTGATATGACCCGCATTGGAGGGTATAGCGAAGTCCTTTTCATGCCTCAGGACTCGCAAGAACAATTTTTAGACCCTGGCTATGATAAAGCCGTTGGCTTACAGGAATATACCAATGCCTATGATGTGGTGGTGATTGGTGATTCCTTTTCTCAGGAAGAGAACCACGGTTGGCAGGGGTTCCTCGCAGAAAAAACGGGATGGTCCATTTTAACATTTCACCGTGATAATGTTGATGTTTCCCAGTTGGTTCGGTCCGATGTTTTTGTTGAACATCCTCCCAAAATCTTGATTTACGAAATTGTTGAACATGGAGTGCATGGCTTTTCTTTTAAGGATAATGGAGAGCCTTTCCTGAAGTCTATGGAGCAGGAGAATTTCGTGGAGTTGCCGATTTGTCCGGCTACCGTTGGTCGGGAAACACCACCGCCACCAGCTCGGTTCAGTTTGGATATTCAACATGGCATGCATCGATTTAAGCGCTGGCTTAAACGCGTGACCGGTTCCAGCAGTAAGGTGTATCGCTCGAAACTCAGTCGCTCCGACCTGTTTTCAAACAAGGCGAGCGATGAAATCTTAATTTATCATGGCGACTTTTGGAAAAATGAAGTTTCCACTCAGCAATGGTCTTCCGTTAATGGAAAGCTAAACGACCTGCAACAGTTCGTTCAGTCCAATGGAAAAACGATTTTTGTTCTGATGATTGCAACGGACAAAGCGACGATTTACCGCCCCTATATAATCGATTCGCCGATGCCAATTCTTTCAGCTGTTGATCTGCTGGAAACAAATAGAGAACTCAATTTAATTTCGTTGGAATACCATCTATCCACTGCTGTGAACACGGGTTCCGTGAAAGACATTTATCTCGCAAACGACACCCATTGGGGAAGTGTGGGGCATCGTTTGGCGGCCGACTCTGTTTTTAACTATTTGAAAACAAATTCCAAGATTCAGATAATCGAAGAAACCAAATGAAAACATCTCTAATCATAACGGCCTATAACCGCGCGGATGCTCTTCGGGTGGTGCTGGAAAGTGTGGCGGCCTTGAAGGTGATGCCGATCGAGGTGATTGTGGCGGACGATGGCTCGGGGCCGGAGGTGGCCGAGCTGGTGAACGCTATACGGTCGATTTTTAGCGTTCCGTTAATCCACGTTTGGCAGGAAGATGAGGGGTTCCGTGCGGCACGGAGTCGGAATTTGGGCATTGCGGTGGCTTCGGGCGATTATATTGTTTTTATCGATGGCGATATGATGGTGCATCCTCGTTTTATTGAAGATCATCAGTTGGCTGCCCGAAAGGGTTGTTTCGTTCAAGGCGGGCGGGTGATTTTGAACGCCACGGCCACCGATTCTATTCTGGCTTCGGGCGTACGTTATCCCGGTCCATTTTTTCCAAACATTGGAAATCGAAAAAATACATTGCGGATTCCAATGCTGGGCCGTTTCTTGCGGCGGAACTCGTCAGACAAAATGCGTGGGATTCGGAGTTGTAATCAAGGGTATTGGCGGGATGATCTTTTGAAGGTAAATGGATTCGATGAAGCCTTCACCGGATGGGGGCGCGAGGATAGCGAACTCGTGGTCCGACTTTTTAATGCGGGCATTAAACGGCTGGATTTAAAATTTGGTGGAATTGCGTATCATCTTTATCACCCAGAACGACCGCGAACAGAGCTGGATAAAAATGACGACCTGTTGGCCGAAAGCCATACATCGGGACGCATTCAATGCGAAGTTGGGGTGTCGCAGCATTTGAAGAATGGAGTTGAATCATGAAAATTTCCGCCTGTGTAATTTGTTTAAACGAAGAAAAAAATATGGACCGATGCCTTGAGAGCCTCGCTTGGTGCGATGAAATTATTGTGGTGGATAGCGGGAGCACGGATGGAACGCTTGAGATTGCGCGTCAACATACCGATAAGGTTTTTGAGCAGGAGTGGCTCGGTTATGCCGGCCAAAAAGAGTTTGCCTGGGATAAGGCGTCTAATGATTGGATCTTCTGGGTGGATGCAGACGAAGCGGTAACTCCGGAACTTCGTTCAGAAATTGAAGCCCGATTTGAAAAGGGAAACCTTCCAACGGGATTTGAGACGCCGCGTATCGTTTGGTACCTCGGCCGATGGATTCGGCACGGCGATTGGTATCCCGACCGTAAATTGCGCCTTTTTCAATGGAGTAAATCAAAAATCGTGAGCCCATTGATTCATGAACGGGTCGAGGTGGGCGGATCGATGGAACGGTTGAAACATCCGCTGGAACATTATACGTATGACGATATAACGCACCATATTCGCACCTCGAATACCTTCACCACACTGATGGCGAAGGATCTGTATGCCCGGGGGAAAAAGTTCCGATGGATGGATCTTTTATTTCGGCCGGGCTGGAAATTTTTCCGCATGTATATTGCGAAGGGCGGGTTTTTAGACGGGTTTGCTGGGTTTGCCGCGGCGGCGGTTTCGGCATTCAGCAATTGTGAAAAATATCTAAAGTTGCGCGAGCTGGAACGTTGTACCAACAAGAAGGCTTGAGCTTGTTCGGTCAAGTCCATAGATTGTGGTTTCTTTTCCTAGGAGATTGAGCATTGCGCAAGCTGAGTAAATATTTACTAATAGATTTTTTGACGGTTTTTGCCGTGGCCATTTTACTGATCACATTTGCATTTAGTGTGGGGGCAATTTATAAGGCGATCGACATCATGGCTAAGGGGATTCCCTTCTCAATTGTCGGCAAGTTTTTTCTCTACAACCTGCCGTACTCGCTGGCCTTTACGGTTCCGATTAGTGCACTTTTTTCTACGTTGCTTCTTTTTGGCCGATTGTCATCGGACAGCGAAGTCAATGCCATGCGAAGCGGAGGTATGAGCCTTTGGCAAATTGCTTCGCCGATTTTGCTGGCGGCTCTGGGATTGGTTGGTGTCTGTCTATACATTAACTGCATCCTCTATCCGCAGACGACCTATGCAAATAAAAAGCTCCTGAAGAATATGGGCGTGGAAGACCCGATCAAGCTGTTGGAAGAGGGACGCTTTATTCGCGAATTTCCAGGGTATATGATTTATGTCGGCAAAAAAAACGGCAATCGGGTTCGTGATCTAGTGGTGTATGAAATCGACGAAGATACGGACAAAATAAGCGGAACGGTTCGCGCCGGCAGCGGAATCATGTCGGCCAATAAAGAAAAGTCGGTACTCAAAATTGAGCTGTTTGATGTTCGAATCGAAATTCCCGATGAAGAATTTCCCGATGATCCGGCCAAGACGAGTTATGTGAGTGCCAAAAAATATCCGATCCGAATTGATTTTAATGAGCTGATGAACCGGGAGCACGTGAGTAAAAGCCGGAAGAATATGAATATTTTCGAGCTATTCTATAAAATCAGGAACTATCGGGAAGAGTTCAGTAGGTGGCCACTTGAAGATCAATTGGTTGAGCGGGGGCGTTATCTGGTGGATGCCCACCAAAAGATTGCTCTGGCCGTGGGCGCATTCACGTTTGTTCTGATCGCTATTCCGCTCGGCATAAAATCGCATCGCAAGGAGTCGTCGATGGGCATGCTCATGAGTCTGGGTATTGTTTTTGTCTATTACCTTTTTATCATCATTTCCGACACGCTCGATAAAAGCCCGCAGTATTATCCGTGGTTGATTCCGTGGATCCCCATTGTGTTGGGTCAGATCGGCGGGCTGCTGTTGATGCGTCGAGCAAACTAATACACTGTGAAATTTAATTCTTCGCACTGAAAGATTGGTCGCCACGCGACCTTTACCACGAAGTAAATAAAGTACCTCTTCGTGGTCTTCTTTACTTCGTGGTGTAATAGATGCATACGTTTACATTTTTATAATACACGAGGTGATTGAACTAATGAAAAAACCGATTTTTGGACTGCTACT
>JAUUYK010000144.1 GCA_030588285.1 Kiritimatiellales bacterium | reverse complement strand
GTGGTGCGGACGGCGGCCTTAGTGGGAGCCGTTGCCATTATTCTCGTGCATCGCCGCACGGCCCCCCTAAAACTTGAAGCCGCCGCCCAAGCGCAGGACGTCCCGCTGTTTCGCACCTCCCTGCAAAAATTTGAGGCCTGCGTCCGGATCGGAGAATTAGAGGCCGCGCGATGAATGATGTTTCTCTTCCGATTGACGATGATTCGCTCCGGATTCAGGAGCTGGCCTACGGGCTGATGGTTCGGGATGTAATGACCACTAAAATTTTTGCGGTCACACGGCAATGCACGATGCGCGAAGTGCAGGCCATTATGAAAACCAACGGCCTCTCCGGTGTACCGGTCGTTGACGGCAGTTATGTGGTGGGCATGGTGAGCATGCACGACATCATGAATGCATTCGAAGAGGGCCACCTGCAAGATGGCGTGGCAAAACACATGAGCTCCGATGTACAAACCTTGAGCGATGAAGTTCCAGTCACATTCGCGATGTCGGCCTTTAGTAAATATCCGTATCGCCGTTTTCCAGTGGTGAATAAAAAGAACGAACTCGTCGGCATCATTACCTCCCGCAATATCAACCTGGCCCTGATCCGGGAGCTATCGCGTCAGCTCAACGAAATCGAAGAACAGGGCGTGGTTACAGAACGCTCCGATGTCCAACCCGTGTATCACCGCGTCTACCGATTGGATCGCTACGACTTTGAAACCGCCGGAACGGCCTCGGCCGCCTTGAAACGCGAGCTAAAACTCCGAGGGGTTTCTCCAAAAATAATGCGCCGCGCCGCCATTGCCAGCTATGAACTTGAAATTAATATTGTGGCCCACTCCCATGGCGGAAGTTTCACGCATTTAGTCGATGAGAATCGCGTTCGCATCACAGCCAACGACTTTGGCCCGGGGATTCCTGATGTTGAAAAGGCGATGACCGAGGGCTATTCCACCGCCAACGATTGGATCCGCTCTCAGGGATTTGGTGCCGGCATGGGACTGCCCAATGTGAAGCGCGTTTCTGACGAGTTCGAAATCCAATCGGGGGTCGAAATGGGCACCATGGTTAAATCAATTGTTCAACTTAATAAGGAGTCGTAAAATGAAAATCAGTGAACTCTCCACCCTAGGCTTCACCTGCCTTCAAGATCAGTTTGATGATCAGGAATTCCAGGGGGGCTACACCTCCGATCTGCTTAGTGATGTGATGGCAAATCTCGGCGAAGGCGAGGTATTGATCACGATCCAGGCCCATAAAAACACCATTGCTGTGGCTTCATTAGCCGGAGCAAGCGCCGTTATTTTCTGTCACGATCGATCGGTTGAGGCCGATGTGGTTAAGGCCGCAGCCAAGGAAGGCATTGCACTTTTTGGCACGACCGAAAATCAATTTAATACCACCTGCCGGGTGGCCGACGCCTTAAAATAGATCCCCCATGAAGGCGCGCATTGACCTCCACATTCACTCCTGCCTCTCCCCCTGTGCATCGCTAGAAATGGCGCCACGCGCCCTTGTTGCGCGCGCGCAGGCTGCAAAACTCGACTGCATTGCGCTGACCGATCATGGCTGTGCCGAAAACCTGCCCGCCCTGCATGCCGCCTGCGCCGAGGCCGGGATGCCCTGCCTCTATGGAATTGAAGCCACCACGGCCGAAGAGGTTCATGTTTTATGCCTATTCGACCGCCTGCAACCCGCGGTTGAATTTGGGAGCTGGGTCTATGATTCAATCCCCGATTTTCTCAATAATCCCGAAAAATTTGGCGAGCAACCGATCGTTAATGTCGACGAGGAAATCTTAGGTTTCGCGGAAAAGCTTTTATTTGCCGCCAGCAATCTCTCTTTTTCTGATCTGGTATCGGCCTCGCTCGAAGCCGGGGCGCTGTGCATTCCTTCCCATATCGACCGAGCCTATTCCGGCGCAATATCCCACCTCGGCTTTTTGCCCGACTTACCCTATAGCGCGGTCGAAGTGGCCGGAAAAAAAATCCCCGCCGAAGCCCTCAACTGGCCAATCGTTCGCTTTTCCGATGCCCATGAACTTCATAAAATTGGTAGCCGATTCACCGAAGTTGAAACCGAATCCTTTTCTGTACCTCACCTAAGCCAGGCTTTCGCGCGGCTCAGTAAAAACACGAACTCCAATACGTAGGTATCCCATGAATGCAAACCACGAAGTTATCCGTCGCTTATCGAAATATCGCACCGTCATGCAGAAGATGAAAGAGCTCGGTTTTGTGCGCGTTTTTTCAGATAATCTGGCCGATGCGATCGGCGTTTCCTCCTCGCTCGTTCGCAAAGATTTTTCAATGTTCGATCTCACGGGAAACAAGCGCGGCGGCTATCAGATTGAGGCGTTACAGGAAAAACTGACGGTTATTCTCGGGAAAGATAAGAAGCAGAAAATTATTATCGTCGGGTGCGGAAAAATGGGCGGGGCCTTAATGAACTATAACGGGTTTCCCCGGGTTGGCATTCGCGTCGTTGCCGGATTCGACAGCGAACGGGCGCTCCTCGATCCCGATGCTCCGATCCCGGTCTTACACATTAGTAAAATGAAAAAATATACGGAAGAAAACGGGATCAAACTAGCCATTCTCGCCGTGCCCGAAACCTCAGCACCCTCGATTCTTGACTCCTTAATGAAAACCTCCATTCGCGGCGTGTTAAACTTTGCGCCCATTCCATTAAAAGGAAATGAAACCTGCATCATTCATAATATCAACATCGAGCAGGAACTCGAAAGCCTCTTCTACCAGATCCAGTTTTCCGATCAGAAAAACGCAGTAAAATAAAGTTCCAGCCCATCTATTTAAGTTGATTCCAACGGGCACCCTTGTGTAGAAAAGACGATCACCAATTAAAAAACAGGGGAATAAAATGAAATTTTCAGTAGATCAAGATGCATGTATCGGTTGTGGCGCGTGCGAAGAAACCTGTCCCGAAGTATTCGAACTCCCGAGCGACGTCTCCCAAGTAAAACTAGAAACCGTTCCAAAAGAACTTTGCGAAACCGCCCTCGTTGCCGAAGAAGAATGCCCCGCCAGCGCCATCTCGCACGTTGAATAGCCCCCTACCCGCTCCCTTTTAATCGTTCGCTGAACGCGGGAGAGATTCATCGCTTGAAAACTCATACTGCGGAACCCCCTTTTAAATAGTACAAATTTTGTACTTGATAAAAAAGGCGATTTTTTTATACTCGAGCCCCTTAACCCAAAAGGACCTAAAAAATGGCTTCAATTACTCTACAAGGAAACCCCATCAACACCCTCGGTGAACTTCCCCGCGTTGGCAGTACGGCTCCTGAATTTTCTGCACTTAAAACCGATCTTTCGGAATATTCACTACGTGACCTCAAGGGTAAAAAAGTGGTGCTCAATATTTTCCCAAGCATCGATACCGGAACCTGCGCCGCATCAACCCACCACTTTAATAAAGAGGCCGGAGCGCTCGAAAACACCGTTGTGCTCTGCGTTTCGGTTGACTTACCCTTCGCTTTGGGTCGTTTTTGTGGTGCCGAAGGTTTAGACGATGTCGTTCCTCTTTCCACCTTCCGCAACCCAGAGTTTGGAAATAGCTACGGGGTCACCATCGTCGATGGCCCGCTGGCCGGCCTCCTTTCCCGCGCGGTGGTTGTGATCGACGAAACCGGAAAAATTATTTACACCGAACAGGTTTCTGAAATTGTGAATGAACCGAACTACGTGGCCGCTTTGGATGCACTATAAACAGAATTTCCCCTAGTAACCCCCCGAACGGGTCGCCTCCCCCAGGCGGCCCGTTCACTTTTCTCTGAACTCCCCTTCAAATAAGACCCTGCATTTGGAGATCGATATTATGACTCGATGCACTAGCTGCCTAATAAAAGCCGCCCCTTTAAACGGGCGATGCCCTGCTTGCGGAATTGAGCAAAACAAAACCTCCCACGAACTAAATCCCG
>JAUUYK010000038.1 GCA_030588285.1 Kiritimatiellales bacterium | reverse complement strand
GTGGAAGCCATATCTTGTCGAACAAAAATCGTAAACATAAACGGAAACTACGCAGTACCGACATCGTTGATAAGTCGGATATGAAGCGTATCATGCCGTACATCTAATTGCTGGAGATTGAATCATGCCAAGAGCAACCAACGGACCGGCCTCGCGCCACAGAAGAAATCGTCGTCTAAAACTCGCTAAAGGGTTTAAAGGCGCTCGTAGCAAACTTTTCCGCATGGCAACTGAATCAGTTGACCGTGCACAGGCCATGGCCTATGTACACCGTAAGCACAAAAAACGCAACTTCCGCCGTTTGTGGACCGTTCGTATCAATGCTGCGTGTCGTATGGACGGCATCAGCTACAGTCGCTTCATCGACGGACTGAACAAGTCCAACATCAAACTCAACCGCAAGATGCTTTCCGAGATCGCCATTCATGATCCCGTTGGCTTCACCAAAGTGGTTGAAACCGCAAAAGCCAAAGTCTGCTAAATTCAGCACACTTCGTTTTGCAAAGACCGTCCAATGGACGGTCTTTTTTTTGTACCCCATACACCTCGCGGCCAACAACACGCCAACCGCTCCACCGCAAGAGGGTAAATCCATCCGGAAATAGAAGCACGCTCTCAGCCACATTCTGACTTCCATTCTCCCGCCCCTTTGAATATCGTCTCCAATCATTAAAAATCCATCGGAGCAGAAGTATGATCAAAGACGCCATTGCAAAACTCATCGGCAACGAAACTCTTTCCCGTAAAGAGGCCGCTGCAGTCATGACCGACATTATGTCCGGCAAAGCTACCGAAGCGCAACTCGGCGCATTTATCACAGGCCTGCGGCTCACCGGCGAAACGCCCGAAGTGATTGCCGGATGCGCCGAGGTGATGCGAGCCAACGCCACGCCCATTCAATGCGACGACCCCAACGCGGTCGACATTGTCGGCACCGGCGGCGATGGCGCACACACCTTTAACATCTCCACCACCGCCGCCTTTGTGATTGCGGGCGCAGGCGTAACCGTTGCCAAGCACGGATCCTATGGCGTATCGAGTAAATGCGGCAGTGCCAACGTACTTTCCGAACTCGGCGTGAACCTGCACTATTCCCCCGCTCGTATGGAAGAGTGTCTGGCAGAGATCGGCATCGCCTTCCTGTTTGCGCCCGCCCTGCATCCCGCCATGAAACACGTCGTCGGCCCGCGCCGCGAGCTAGGCATCTGGAGCATCTTCAACATTCTCGGCCCATTGTGTAACCCCGCCGGAGTAAAAAACGGCATTATGGGCGTATTTTCGCCGGAACTCGTTCCAATTGTTTCCGATGCCTGCGCTCAACTGGAAATGAACCACCAATTTGTAGTGCACGGCAACGACGGCCTCGACGAATTCACCACCACGACCACCACCATGGTGACTGAAATTCGACGGGGTAAAGTTGAGTCCTACGAAGTGCAACCCGCCGGATTGGGATTAGCCACCGCATCCGCCGCCGAACTCGTCGGCGGAGAACCCACCGAAAATGCGGCGATCACCCGCGCGATTCTCGGTGGAGCACAAGGACCGAAGCGCGACATAGTTTTGCTCAACGCCGCCTTCGCCATCAGGGCCGGCGGAAAAACCGACAATCCAACCGACGGGCTCGCCCTGGCCTCCGAATCCATCGACTCCGGCGAAGCCCTAAAAAAGCTCAATGCCCTCGCCACGAGGTCCCAAAAATAAATTCATGAAAATTCAACTTCTACTACTCCTATTCGCTTTAGTTATTCCGGCATTTTCGGCACTCGACGAACTCCCGCGCGGACTCGAAGAAGCAAAAAAGAAGGGGGCGCATTTCGACCTTCAAGCCATTAAGGATCGGGGATTTATCCGCGTACTGACTCGCAACAATCCAGCGTGCTATTTCATACATCGCGGCCAACTGATGGGATTCGAGTACGAAATGACGCATCGCTTCGCCAAAAAGCACGGGATCGAAGTGCTGGTTGTGGTTCCCGATAAATGGAGCGACATGGGGAAATGGCTGAAAGAGGGCCGGGCCGATGTGATTGCCGCCTGCGTCACCATAACGGCCGACCGGTGGGATAAAAAACAGAACCTTGAATACGGCCACCACTACGGCGAAGTTTACGAAATGATCGTCTCGCGCAGTAAGGACAAGTCGATCAACACCCTTGCCGATTTAAAAGGCCGAACCATCCATGTGCGCAAATCGAGTTCCTATTACGAAACGCTTCGCGAACTTCAGAAGGAAAAAAAACTTCACTTTGAAATCCAACTTGTCCCGGAAGACGAAGAAACCTTTGAGATTATCGATAAGGTGGCGGAGGGAAAATACGACCTCACCTGCGTCGATCACAATTTTCTAAATCAAAGCATTCGACTCGGCGAAAAACTAAAGGTGGTATTGAAACTCAATCGGCCGCGCTCCTACGGATGGATCGTTCGCTCCAATCAACCGGAACTGAAAAAAGCGATCAATACTTTTTTCGACAAAGAGTACAAGAGCACCGCCTACAACATGATCTACAAGAGCTACTTCGAACTCGATTGGAACAAAAAACTGGAAGAAAGTTTTGACCTTTCCGACTCCGGCCAAATTTCGCCCTACGATGATCTCGTTAAAAAATATGCCACCGAATACAACTTCCCTTGGACGCTGATCTGCTCGCTGATGTATCAGGAAAGCAGCTTCAAAGCGGGTGCGGTTTCGTGGTCGGGCGCGCAAGGATTGATGCAATTGATGCCGCCGACAGCCAGAGAGGTTGGCGTTAAAGATCCGTTCGATCCCGCCCAGAGTATTCGCGGAGGAACATATTATCTGAAAAAGCAATACCGCCGAGTGCCTGACGAAGTGAATACCATCAACCGAGCCTGCTTTGCGCTCGCTTCTTATAACGGCGGCTACGGACACCTGATCGATGCCCGAAAATTGGCCCAGAAAAAGGGCCGCGATCCGAATATCTGGGTCGATAACGTGGACTATGCCTATTCCCTGCTCTCCAAACCGTACTATGCCAAACGCGCAAAATACGGCTATTGCCGGAGCGAGGAAATTATCGATTACGTGCGAAAGATCATGAGCCGCTACATCGCCTACGACGACCTACAAAAATAATCCACCTATGAAAAAAAAGATCAAACCCGCAATCATCTGCTTTCTAATGGGCCTGGCCTTTATCCAATTCGTTGGATTAAACGGGCTCGCAAAGCAACAAGAAATCGAGCACTGGTTCAAGGCGAATGCAACCGTTCGCTCCTGCGAAGTCACTCCAAGAAGTGCGGCCGATGAATATGAGTTAGGCATTCGCATCGAAGCAACGGTTGCCGAAAAAAGAGTGGCCTATTCCACCTTTAAAAATGCCAAAACGAAAGATCAGATGGAAAAACTAGCCCACACCACCTACGCTCCGGGGGCAACTATCTCCCTATACATCAACCCCAATAATCTTGCGGAATATCGGTTTAACCAAAAAATGCCCAACCCATGGATCATTGGAATGTTACCCGGCGCCCTCTTCATCCTAATGGGATTGATCGCGCTCCGCGCTCCAGTGAGAGAGTAAAAATATCAGCGGCATTGCTCGGGATCGTGCCGAGGTTCCAACGGCACGGCCACGTTCTCCTCATCAAGAAAGCGTACATTCAACTTGCGTGATATTGTTTTCTCGAGCAAATTCTTTACCCATTGATCCTCACAGAAAATAAGGGTCTAAAATAAATGGAGAGAATCGATGAACACCTCTGAAAAAATAATAGCGATGCAGACCATAATAATTAATAAACTTATTCTTTGCGAAGAAGCTATAGCGGACCTTTACGCCTCATATGCAATATCCATTCCTGAAATGGCGGAATTTTGGCAGGCTTTATCCAACAAGGAAACGGGGCATGCTGGACTTCTAAAGTCCATGAATAAACAACTTAAAACGGGCCATATATTCCACAATATCGGTCGATTTAAATTAGACCATATAGAAAATTTTTTATGCCTCATTCAGGAAGCAACCACCGACGCAAACAACCATTCTATCTCGAAGAAAGCAGCCATTAAAACGGCGGTGGGAATAGAATCCTCCATCCTAGACGCTGAATTTTATAACATCGTAAAATCAGACTCCCCTGATTATAGGATTATCGCAGAAAAACTCTCTTCCGATACCAACGAACACCTGAAATCTGTTCAAGATATGCTATTGAAAATACAATAGAACAACTCCCCCGCCTTGAATTTCTTGCACAAGATATGGCAAAAAAAGGGCGTGCAACCACACTTCGCAACAATAACTCCGATTGCTATGCAATTTATCTGGAGGATTTTCTGTTCTAATATACGACCCTTGGAGCGAATAACCTCCTCGAACCACCCGAATCCTTCATCAAGGAGTGCACCATGAAAGCAAAGCTGGCCATTGCAACAACTCTACTCGCAGGGTTCGCCCTAGCCACCACCTACCCCATCGTCGATACCGGACAGCTTCAATCCTATGGAAAAGAGCAGGGACAAGATGCCCACTACACCGCCCATCCGCCTTCCTATAAAGACCACAACGACGGCACCGTTTCCGACCTCGTTACCGGACTCATGTGGACGCAAGATCCCGGCGAAAAAATGACCCTTGCCGAAGCGCTTAAAAAGGCAGCAACCTGCAAAACCGGCGGCCATTCTGATTGGCGCCTACCGTCCATCAAAGAACTCTATTCCCTGATCCAACTCAACGGAACCGACCCCGATCCAAGGAGCACCAATACGTCCGGACTCACCCCCTTCATCGACACTCGATTTTTCAAATTTCAATATGGACGAGAAGAAAAGGGCGAACGCATCATCGACTCCCAATATGCCTCCAGCACCAAATATGTCAGCACCACCATGGGCGGCAACGAAACCCTATTCGGCGTCAATTTTGCCGATGGCCGCATCAAGGGCTATCCCATCAAAACTCGGCGCGGCGAAGGCAAATACTACGTCCTCTATGTCCGCGGAAATCCCGCCTATGGCATCAACCAATTTAAAGATAACGGCGATGGCACCATTACCGACGAAGCCTCCGGACTCACCTGGACAAAAGCCGACAGCACCATCGGAATGGATTGGCCGGCCGCACTCAACTATGCCGAAAGCCTTGAATTCGCCGGCCATTCCGATTGGCGCCTGCCCAACGCCAAAGAGTTGCAGAGCATTATCGACTACACCCGTTCGCCCGACACCACCGACTCCGCAGCAATCGATCCAATTTTCTCATCCACCCCCATCAAAAATGAAGGCGGTAAAAAAGATTTTGCGCAGTATTGGAGCAGCAGTTCGCACCTCAGCGCCCGCGGTTCCGACACGGCAGTCTACTTTGCTTTTGGGCGATCACTCGGTTTTATGAAAGACCGCCGCACCGGCGAATATAACCTGATGGATGTGCACGGGGCAGGATCGCAACGCTCCGATCCCAAAACGGGAGATGCCGCTCAGTTTCCGCAGGGCCGCGGGCCGCAGGGCGATGTTATTCGGATCGACAACATGGTCCGTTGCGTACGCGGCGGAAAACTGGAGATTAAATAATGAAACGAATTCTATCACTCCTGCTGCTCCTCGTATCCGCCGCACCGGCTCAATCGCCCAACTTCGTTTTTATCTTCGTGGATGATATGGGCTGGACCGGATCATCCGTTGAAATGGTCGCGGAAAATCCCGAGAGCAAGAGCGACTTCTACCAAACTCCGAATATTGAAAAACTGGCCCAGCAAGGGATGCGCTTCTCCAACGCCTACGCCCCTGCGGCGCTCTGCACCCCCAGCCGCGCGGCCATCCTAACCGGAAAGACGCCCGCCGAACTCCACATGACCACCCCCGGCGGCGGCCGAACACAGGCCTATCATAAACTCGCCTCGCCGGCACATATCAGAACGCTACCCACTTCGGAAACCACCATCGCCGAAATCCTTAAAAATAAAGGATACTCAACCGCCCACCTCGGAAAATGGCATCTCGGCCACGGAAACCCCGGCGAACACGGTTTCGACCTACACGATGGATCAACCGACAATGAAAGCGGCGGAACCGAATCCAACCCAAAAGATATTTACGGACTCACCGAACGGGCGTGTAATTTCTTGGAGCAACAAGCTCAGGATGGAACCCCGTTCTATCTTCAGCTCTCGCACTATGCCGTCCACTCGCCGGTTGAAGCGCTGGAAGAGTCGAAAATACTATGTGCCCAGCGTCCGAAAGGAGAGCGGCATTCGGACACGAGTTATGCCGCCATGACCTTTGATCTCGATGCCAGTATCGGCCTATTGCTCGCGAAACTCGACGCGTTGAACCTGGCGAATAACACCTATGTGATATTCATGTCCGACAACGGCGCCAGCGGCAAGCCGCGTAACCCCCAAAATCAGCCCCTAAACGGAGGAAAAGGCTCTCTCTACGAAGGCGGAATCCGCGTGCCCCTCATTATTCGAGGCCCCGGCATCGAAGCCAACCGCGTTTGCAGCGAAAACGTCACGGGGTGCGATCTTTTTCCCACCTTCTGTGAATGGGCCAATAGTTCCACGGTTGGGGAAATTGAAGGAATCAGCTTGGTTCCTTTACTCCGGGGAAAATCAGATGAATTTCAGCGATCCGAAACCGCCCTACTCTTTCACTATCCGCACTATGGTCAAGGTCCCTCCCAAAAACCACAGTCGGCGATTATCGTCGGAAACTACAAACTGCTTAAAGATCTTGAAACTGGAACCGTTCAACTCTTCGACCTCAAAGCCGATCTTTCCGAACAAAAGGATCTCTCCACCACAAACCCTGAAAAAACGAATGAATTGGAGAATAGACTGGAAAAGCGCTTGAAAGAATTGGGGGCCCAGCAACCAACCGTCAACCCCGACTATGATCCCGATGCACAATCGGAGCGGCGCAAACGCACCGCCAAAAAACGCTCGTAATCGATGGGGCTCGCTTCGCTAAATAGATCGATTCGCGCTAGCCCGACGTAGTTTTACGCCTTACTCTACAGATTCTTTAACGACCTTGCGGGTCTCGAAGAAATGTTTATACAGGTGCTCTTTCACCGGATCAAGACCTTCGCCGAGTTCCGCAGAAATTTCGTAGATGACTTCATCGCACCGCGATTTGAACTCTTTCAGGTTCGCTTCCGCTGCCGGGCTATCCATTTTATTAGAGACCACCAGATAGGGCGTGCAGGTCAGCTCTTCCATATGCAAACGAAGTTCCTCTCTTAAATGCAGGAAATCATCGGTTGGATTCCGTTCATCAGTTCCCGCCATATCGAGCACGAAAATGATAAAGCGTGAGCGTTCGATATGCCTTAGAAACTGATGTCCCAGCCCAACCCCTTCGTGTGCCCCCTCAATCAACCCCGGAATATCAGCAATTTTTAAGCGGCTGAAGTTTTCATATTCCATCGTGCCGACAATTGGATTAATGGTCGTAAAGGGATAGGGCGCAATTTTTGGATGGGCATGGGTCAACTGACTAAGCAATGTCGATTTGCCTGCATTGGGATAGCCGACCAATCCCACATCGGCCTTCAGCTTTAATTCCAGCCAAATCTCGGTTTCTTCCCCCAACGTTCCTTCGGTAAATTCGCGCGGTGCTTGATTCGTGGAACTTTTAAAATGGATATTTCCAATGCCGCCGGTTCCGCCTTTCGCCACCACCAGTTCATCGCCTTCCTCCATCAACTCTCCAAGAAAGTCATCGGTTTTGGCATCGGTCACGACCGTTCCGGGCGCCACCTTAACAATG
>JAUUYK010000094.1 GCA_030588285.1 Kiritimatiellales bacterium | reverse complement strand
TCCGCCGCACTGAACGACCACGAAAATGTATTCTTTAGCTGTCCCATTTTAATCCTCCAAAATTATAACAAGGCACGCGGGCCAGTTTTTTATCCGTAACCACTGCCGCGGCATAATTTGAGCCCGCTTCCAACCGGTGAAAAAACCAGCCGTCTTTTCCCCCGATATCGGGCAGTTTTTCCCCAGCTATTGGAACGGAAAACGAACCAATTTCTCGAAGGAGTGTGGAACTGCAGGCTTTTACATAGGCTTCTTTGCGGGCCCAAATCTGAAAAAATAGGGCATATCGATCGGCGGATTTTTTAATCAGCGCAACTTCTTCCGGCGCAAAATAACGGTCGGCAATGGCTTCAACATCCAGCGACCGCTTAATTTTTTCTACATCGACCCCAATATTACGATTACGCCCGAACGCCAAAACCACCCAATCCGCTGAATGGGATACTTTGAAATCGATCTCCGAATCGTTCATATAGGGCTTTCCATTTTTCGAATAGTGGAACGAAACCTCAGAGGGCGAATATCGGGTATATCCCGAGAGCAAAATACGGAGGGCTCCCCGGGCGGCAATCGAGGAGAGCCGGTCTGGATCTCGGAGATAGCGCGCGGCTTTTTTCTGCTCCTTATCGCATAGAACCCCGTGCAGAGCATCGAGCTGATCCAGTACCTCGGGAACATGCACCCCCCAGATGTGAACTGAATCTTCGCCCAGCTCGGGCAATTTTCGGATGTCGGTAATGTTTTCCATAAGCGCGTATACTTAACCAAATCCAACGAACAGGCAACCGTCGATCCTGGAACATCTGAATGAATTGATTTATATCGATTGACTTATATCGATATATAAATACTCTATGTCCCGTTCCCCCCACTAAAAGGAGTAGAGCATGGAAAAAATAACCGTCAGCATATGTACCAACCGAAACTGCTTCATCGCAGGAGCGACGCTTTTTAAGCAACTTGATTCCATCATGTACACGAGCCTTAAATCCCAAATCAGCCTCACCGGAACCAAATGCATAGGCCATTGCGTTGAATGCGGATCCTCGCAAGCCCCGTGCGCCAAAGTACATGGGGAACTCCTCTCCAACGCCACCCCCGGTGCCGTCATGCAGAAGGTTCGAGAATGCCTCGACGAAAAAAGGCGGGTTGCCTAGTCAAGACGCGGAACAGTAATTCGTACCGATTGACGCTTGTTGATAAAGCCTGATACTCTCCTTCCAATTGGAGAATAGATTATGACTCAGCTAGAACACAAAACGGCCGGAGTGCCGACCCTTAAACGGTTACCGCTATATCTGCGGTTATTACGAAAAATGAAGCAGGACGGTTCTGAATACGCCTCCGGAACGGTGGTTGCCAAAGAACTGGGGCTCGATCCCATCGTTGTTCGAAAAGATTTGGCGATTACCGGTGCCGTTGGCCGCCCGCGTCTTGGGTTTCCAATGGATGAAATCATTGAGGCCATCGAAGAATTCCTGGGCTGGTCAAATACGACCGATGCCTTTTTGGTGGGCGTGGGCAGTTTAGGGCATGCGCTCTTAGGATATCAGGGTTTTGAACAGCATGGTATGCGCATTATGGCGGCCTTTGATAGCGACCCTGAACTGATTGGAAAAACCGTGCATGGAAAAACCGTGCTCGATATTACAAAGATGCCCGAAATGGCCAAACGTATGCATGTGCAGATTGGTGTTCTTACCGTGACCGCTTCGGTGGCTCAGGGTGTGGCCGATGCCATGGTCGAGGGCGGAATTCGTGCCATTTGGAATTTCACCCCCACCACACTTACCGTTCCGGCCCATGTGATTCTGCAACGCGAAGAGCTGGCATCGAGTTTAGCGGTATTGTCGCATCGTCTTTTAATCGAAAGTAATAAGCCGATTATAAACGAATAAAAGAGGGCATGAAGGTGACGTGATTATTCGACGTTTTTCAGCGGTGTAGGCTCAACCCTCCCGCTCAAAAATAGTCATATAATTTTCAATTTGTTTGCGCGTGAAGGCCGGAGCACTCGCCGCATCAGATTGAATTTTATGATACCATTCCACCGTACGCGCCACCGCGGTTTCAAAGGTCCATATCGGAGCCCATTTCAAGAGCGATTCCGCCTTGTGGATGTCTAAATTTAGCAAGCCCGCCTCATGGTACGCTTGCGAATCCGATTGATCGATCCATTCGCCAGGCCAGTTGGTTAAAATCTCTTCAACCAAATCATAAACCGGTCGATTGGCTTTGGGATCCGGGCCGAAATTGAATCCCGAACAACGCTCTTTCCATGCGTTCGATGTGGTTTCTTCTGCCAGCAACATGCCGAGCACGAGATATCCGCCGAGCGGTTCAAGCACATGCTGCCACGGGCGTGTGGCTTGGGGGTTTCTCACGGAAATGGCGTTTCCCTGTGCGAGGGTTCGGATGCAATCCGGAACAATCCGGTCCCGCGCCCAGTCGCCTCCGCCAATCACATTCCCCGCGCGAGCCGATGCCACCGCAATCTGGTGTGTTTTTCCATAGGAATCGGGATTGAAAAAAGAACGACGGTAGGAAGAAATTACAATTTCTGCGGCCCCTTTACTGGCACTATACGGGTCATATCCTCCGAGCGGATCCTCTTCTTTATATGGGCGATCGACCTCGTTGTTCTCATAGCATTTATCCGTGGTAATGAGTACCACAGGACAGGGTTTTTTAATTTTCCGAACGGCATCGAGCATATTTGCGGTGCCCATCACATTGGTATCAAAGGTTTCCAATGGGTGATCGTAAGAATAACGAACCAGCGGTTGTGCTGCGAGGTGGAACACCACATCCGGTTGCACCTGTTCGACCAATGCTTTCATGGCGGTTGCATCTCGTATGTCGGCGATATGATGCTCCATTCGCGAGGCGAGCCCCAGTTGCTCAAAAAGAGAGGGAACGGTATCCGGCTCCAGAGAAATACCCACCAAATCGGCATCCAATGCCAGCAGCCATTCCGCCATCCATGATCCCTTAAAGCCAGTGTGCCCCGTGAGCAAAACCTTTTTTCCTGAATAATAATTTTTTAATCGACTCATTAATTTCACCCTTTTTCGAGCTTTCCCGAGGTCTACAGACTTCGGATTAAAAGCCGTTCCAGTTTCTGGATATTTTTCCCCACGAGCGTATAGCCATGGCCAATCTGGTTCCGGCGGATGGCCTGCCAGTCCTCTTTCAATTGGGTCAGAAAATAGATGGGGTTTCGGGGGCTCGTTTTATCGATCCGCATTTTAACCAGAACCATCCGAAGGTAGGCGGGCTCAATTTTATATTTCCCAAGGACGCGCATCATGAAATCATCGTGTGCGGAACAGGTATACGTGGGATCAAAATAGACCCCCTTTTCTAGCTTCGTTTGTTCGTAGACTTCCCGTTTTAGATAAAACGTCGGGTGCGGAGGCAACCAACCCCAGCGAAGATTCCGGTGATAATATATTCCGGCCGTCCACTGGTGCACCCCCTTAAAATCTCCGTTTTCCGATGGACGACCATAATTCAGATCGCCATAAATCGCATCCGCGCCGGAATTATTAAAGGCACAGTAGATTTGATATAAGATCCCGCGCGAGGCCAGCATATCCCCCGCATGAAGAACGCCGATCACATCTCCTGTCGCCATGGCTACGCCTTTATTCAGCGCATCAGAGAGTCCTTTATCCGGTTCTGAAACCCAAAGATCCGGATGGAATTTCTCCGCCTGAATGCGCTTTAGCGTGTCATCCGTAGAGGCACCATCGACTAAAATCCATTCAATATCATCGCGAGGAAAATCTTGTTGATGAAGCGAACGCACGGTATCCACAATGCTTTCTTCAGAATTATAGGTTGCCGTTATAATTGAAATTTTCATGTGCTACGGATCGCGATCGGGTTTTTGATTAGATCAGTCCGTCGACAATCTGTTCGGCCATACCGATGTAGGAGGCGGGGGTCATTTCGAGAAGGCGTTGTTTGTCGGCCTCGTTAATCTCCAAAGTCTGAACAAAGGTTCGGATGGTTTCTTTGGTAATCTTGGCTTGCCCACGGGTGAGGTCTTTTAGCTTTTCGTAGGGTTTTTCGATGCCGGCTTTACGCATGATGGTCTGAATCGGCTCGGCGAGAACTTCCCAGGCATTGTCGAGGTCGGCGGCAAAGTTTTCCTCGCGAAGCTGCAGTTTTCCGAGCCCTTTCATTGTCGATTGATAGGCAATCATACTGTACCCAAAGCCAACGCCCATGTTGCGCAGAACGGTAGAATCGGTGAGGTCGCGTTGCAGGCGAGAAATGGGGAGTTTGGAGGAGAGATGCCCGAAGAGTGCATTGGCGAGGCCCAGGTTGCCTTCGGAGTTTTCGAAGTCGATGGGGTTGACCTTGTGCGGCATGGTGGAGGATCCCACTTCCCCTTTCACCGTCTTCTGGCCGAAGTAGGCCATGGAAATGTAGGTCCAGATGTCGCGATCAATATCAATAAGGATCGTGTTGAAGCGGCTAATGGCATCGAAAAGTTCCGCCATATAATCGTGTGGCTCAATCTGGGTGGTAAATAGGTTTTGTTTCAATCCCAGCCCCCCTTCAATAACCCGCTTGGAAAGGGCAGGCCAATCGACGTCCGGATAGGCCGAGAGGTGAGCATTGAAATTACCAACCGCCCCATTCAATTTTCCGAGAATTTCAACCGCTTCGACCTTTTGCTTCTGAAAAATAAGTCGGGCAGAGAAAACGGCCAGCTCTTTGCCTATGGTCGTTGGCGATGCCGTTTGTCCGTGGGTACGGGCCAGCATCGGGACCGTTTTCCAGGTATTGGAATAGACCGTGAGTTGATCAATAATTTCTTGCTGATGAGGAAGTAATGCGGCCAGACCATCTTTGAGCATGAGTGCGTGAGATAGATTATTAATGTCCTCAGAGGTGCAGGCAAAGTGTAGAAATTCGGAAAGCTCTTCTAGAGTCGTACCTTCAATCTTTTGCTTGAGGTAGTATTCAACGGCTTTGACATCGTGGTTGGTCGTGCGCTCGATTTTTTTGACGGCCTCGGCTTCCTGTGGGGTAAAGTCGTCGACGACCCCCATGAGCAGGTTGTCTTCCTCCGAGGTTAGTTGCCGACATTCTGGAATCCCCGCCTCGTCGCAGAGGGCCATAAGCCAGAGCACTTCAACCCGCACGCGATTGCGGACGAGGGCATATTCGGAAAAACATTCGGTAAGTTCGGATACCTTGGACGCATAGCGTCCATCAATCGGGCTGATGGCTGTAATCATTTTTTATCTCCTA
>JAUUYK010000020.1 GCA_030588285.1 Kiritimatiellales bacterium | reverse complement strand
CGAAGAGGGATATCCGACCGCCCACTATCAAATGATCAAGGAGCGGAAGGATAAATCGATCGAAGCCGAAGCAATGGTACGCAATGCGTCCGAAAAATTTCAACAGCTCGTCACCCTCTCGCCGAATATGCCGGACGAACTAACCGTGGCCATTTTCAACCTAGATTCGCCCGATCAGCTTTCCGATATGATCGCCACCAACCTGCCCATTCCTCTGGATATACGCCAGAATCTATTGGCCGACAACAACCCAACCCAACGCCTCAGCCTGCTCATTGAATACCTCAACCGCGAATACCAGATTCTTGAAATCGGCAAAAAAATTGAGAGCCAGGTTCACGAAACCTTCACCAAAACCCAGCGCGAAATTTTCCTCAGCGAACAACTCCGAACCATACAAAAGGAGCTCGGCGAAGACGATCCGCAAGCCAACGAAATTCTTGAACTAGAAAAAAAACTTGAAAAAGCTCAGCTCCCGCAAGAAGCGCGCGATGCCGCCGATAAAGAGCTCCAGCGTCTCAAAGCGGTTCCATCCGCCTCGCCGGAACACGGCGTGATCCGCACCTATCTCGACGTCCTTTCCGAACTCCCGTGGAATATTGAATCGGAAGACCAGCTCGATATTCTGGCCGCCGAGAAAATCCTCAACAAAGACCACTACGGCCTCGAAAAAGTGAAGGAACGGATTTTGGAATACCTTGCCGTGCTCAAGCTTAAAAAAGATATGAAAGGGCCAATCCTTTGCCTTGCGGGACCGCCGGGCGTTGGAAAAACCTCGCTCGGAAAATCTGTTGCCCGCGCACTTGGGCGCGAGTTCGTGCGGATGTCGCTCGGCGGCATGCACGATGAAGCCGAAATCCGCGGCCATCGGCGCACCTATATCGGAGCCATGCCCGGTCGTATTATCGAAAATATTCGCCGCTGCGGCACCAACAACCCCGTCTTCATGCTCGATGAAATCGACAAAGTGGGCAGCGATTTCCGCGGCGATCCCGCCTCGGCCCTACTCGAAGTGCTCGACCCTCAGCAAAACACCGCCTTTAACGATCATTATCTCGACGTCGATTTCGACCTCTCAAAAGTGCTCTTCATCACCACGGCCAACGTGCTCGATACCATCCCCGGGGCCCTGCGCGACCGCATGGAAATCATTCGAATCTCGGGCTACACCTCACAGGAAAAGGTTCGCATTGCTCGCCGCTACCTCGTGCCCAAAGCCATCAAAGCGCACGGGCTAAAACGAACGCAGATCAAATTCACAAGCGAGGTGCTGGAAAATATTTCCAGCGGCTATACCGCCGAAGCCGGCGTCCGTAACCTCGAACGCCAAATCGCCACCGTCTGCCGTAAAGTGGCACGCGGATTTGCTGAAGGAAAAACCCGCCCGGTCGAAGTTACCCCCCGGAAACTAAAAGGCTTCCTTGGGCCCGTTAAAGTTGAAAAAGATATGGCCGAACGCGAGGCCATGCCCGGCGTCGTTACGGGACTGGCCTGGACGCCCTACGGCGGCGATATCCTCTTCATTGAAGCCACTTGCATGACCGGAAAAGGAGGCCTCATTCTGACGGGTTCGCTTGGCAATGTAATGAAAGAATCTGCCCGCGCCGCGCTCAGCTATCTCCGCGCCAACGCAGCCACCTTCAAGCTCGATGAAATGCTATTTTCCAAGGCCGACATCCACATCCATGTACCCGCCGGAGCCACCCCCAAAGACGGCCCCTCCGCTGGAGTCGCCATCACCTTGGCCATTCTTTCCGTGCTGCAAAATAAACCCATCCGCCCCGACCTCGCCATGACCGGCGAAATTTCCCTGCGCGGGCGCGTCCTACCGATCGGCGGGCTGAAAGAAAAGGTACTCGCCGCATCGCGCGCCGGAATTAAGCACATCATGTTGCCCGAAAAGAACAAGATCGATCTTGCCGAAATTCCAGCCGACGTGAAAAAGAAACTCACCTTTAAAGCCGTAAAAAACGTCGATCAAGCCCTGCGCTATGCGCTGAAAATTTCGGAAGAAAAGTAACCCCGCACCCCCGAAATCCGATCGCCCGATCGCCCGATCGCCCGACCAACCATCGACGAAACGGCTCTGCCCACGCAATTCTTAACCTCCCTTTGAATTTAAATTTAAAGCTTTTTTAGTTTGCCACATCCCTCGCCCTCTGACATTTTGAAATCACTTTCCGGTTTAAATAAAAATTCACTTTTAATTTCATTTAAAATAAGTCTTTAGCGAGCCGTTAATGCCATATATTCACCCTCGCACGGTCTCGTAAATTGTCAGGGCATAGAAAGGGAGATAGCGATATGACAGAAATAACGAATCCCAGATTCACGGTGTTATCTGATCACGGCAAAACCCAACGCGAAGACACCACAAATCAAGATTTATTTGCACTCGAAAGTCGACTGAGTCCCATCTTTGATATTCTACGACACAAAGAAACCGTCGCCCCATTATCCATAGCCATCTATGGCCAGGCAGGCACCGGAAGAACAACCGCGCTCCGATGGCTGGTAAAACAAATTAAAGAGTGGAATAAAATTCCACTAGAAACCCGAGATGGACACCCCCGAGTTATTCCCGTATGGGTGCCCGCAACTAATCTTCACGATGATCATTACCCCGAAAAAGATATCGTATCGAGCATCATTTTAAAATGCACGGATACCCTCCCCGAGGAAGATCGGCACGAGTTTCTAAAACAAGCCGCCGAATGTTGCGTAGAAAATCAAAGTGCTGTTTTTATTGCTCACTTAAAACAACTCGCGACACAATGGGACATGATGGACATCTTTCATTCTGCCAACCTGGGGGAAGGCGAAAAAATAAGTTCAATCGAACAACCCATGAAAGATAACCGCTGTTTAAATTTTATTTCCAAATGGCTAAAACGAGAGGGTTCCGATACCCGGGTCGCCGTTTTTATCGACGGGCTCGACCACTGCCCGCCCAACGTTATGATACGAGTGCTTGATGCCATTGGATTCCAATTCCATAACAGCTCGTTCATTTTTGTGGCCGCCCTAGATGCTACGGTCGTTCACGAATTAGTCGTTCAGGACCACCAAAAACAGGGCTACAGGAAAGCGCAGGGCCGTCATTATTTGAGCAAGATATTCCAAGTCGAATGTCAGATCGAACCGAGTGGAACTCAGATAAAAAGTTTTTATGCGAACCAACTTGAAATACTTAATCAAAAAACAGATTACATGCTCGACCACCACCTAACGGAAGACCAAAAGAAATATGTGGGGGCCGCTATTCTTCACCTGGCAGACAGCAATCCTCGAAAAATAAAGTTTTTCCTAAATAGTGCTTTAATGACGGGGCATGCTGCCTATCAGCGCGAGGCCCATAATACGGACCAAAACTTAGAGCTCTTATTTGTGCAAAGCATCCAAATATATTTACTTCAATCCTGGCTCTCTTGTTTCTCAATCGGAGCGGCAGTAATCTATCAGGAAGAGGTCTCTCAATGGTTTACTAAACTTTCCATAGAAGCGTGCAAGCCCAACGCAGACTACCAACAAGTAAAAGACCAAACGCTGGGCCAAAACGAGGAGTCAGAATTTTATAGGCGTCGCCTACGCAGCTCTCCCTTTGATGAAAAAAACTCAGATGCCGATGCATTTGAACCTCCCGAAGGACTCAGCTACAACATGATCCTCGAATGGGTATGGGATCTCCTGAAAATCCCATTCAACAGCGATGTTTATAGTCTCAACACATCAACGTTCGCCAAGGTCATGCGCCCGATTCCCACGCAGCACCAAAACCCCTTGGCCAATACCTCCATGGCCATCAAAAAAGCGCTAACCACTTCGCTAAACAAGTCCATTCATAATCTATCCCTCTCCGATCTCCGAAGCGTAGTCTCCCTGGATCTTTCAGATCAAAAACTTTCAGATATTGACCTTTGCTTTCTGAAAAAACTTGAGAATTTAGAGCGCTTGGATCTGCATAACAGCAATATTAAACAGCTGGACTGGATCGTAAAACTCTCGCGTTTAAAGGTTCTGAACCTAACCCGCGCACCCATTCAAGACATTACCCCACTGACTAAACTCACTACACTAAAGAGCCTCGACCTCTCCTACACTGCCGTGGTGGATCTGATGCCGATTGCTTGCTTAAGCAACATAGAGATCCTTATTTTATACGGAACCCCCACAAAATCCATTGCCGCCCTGAATGGGCTACGCCACCTAACCCGCCTTAACCTTTCTTTCACGAGAATCACCGACAGCGACCTCGACGTGCTAAAAACGCTCCCTCTATTGCAAAACCTCTACCTGCAAGGCACCGCAGTAACCACGGAGTTTGCCAACCACCTCAATCAGGATGAAGACCGCAACCTTCAAATCATCCTCTGATAAAACCATACCTGCCCCGATTTAAAGCCGTTCGGATTCGTTGCATTTCCCGCGTCCGTTGTTATTCTTCATCTTTTGAAATTTTACACGAGCAGGAATAAATAAACCTTAGAGAAAACGGATAAGAATCTCCGTGTTCGCCAACAAAGCGGGTGGTAAAAATGAAAAAATTAGTCTGGTCCATTTTTCTATTTTCGGGTGCTCTTTGTGGATTTTCTGAGCCGATTCCGGCCGACGATATTCTGGCGTATGTCCGCACGAAATTACCGACGGATCCGATTAAACTCACCGGCACTCTGAAGGTTCGCGTAAAAAATGGATTCACCCAAACCAACCTGCCCGTCGAAATGGAACTCGACTGGGGAGCTAACACACCAACGGCCCAGTATCGCATCGGCAACGAAACGCTAAACATAACCTGGAACAAGGACGTGCCTCACTACGCCTTTTCCATCGACCAAAATACGCCAACCTCCGATATTCTCGGCACCGGCATCACCTGGGCCGACCTCAGTTTTTCCGTGTTATGGTGGCCCGGATCCATGCTAATCGACGAAGAAAAAAAGATTAACCGGGAAAGCTATGTCGTGGATGTACCCGTGCCCGGCTCCGACCGAACCATGCGCCTCTGGGTCGAAAAAAAGATGGGCATGTTGCTCGAAGTCCAAACCCTCGACGCCAAAAAGAAACCGCTCCGACGGTTGAAAATTAAAAGTATTAAAAAAATGGACGGCATGTGGGTCGCCAAAGATCTGGAGATTCAGGACAAAGTGACCGGCAGCAAAACCACGTTGCAAATCACCAATCTGGAATGGAAAACCCCCAAATCGACCGCCCTCGCCTTCGATTCCACGGAGTCGATCAACCAGTTCACCGCCGAACTCTAC
The DNA here is from genome assembly GCA_030588285.1 of Kiritimatiellales bacterium. The sequence continues at coordinate 4,493 of JAUUYK010000020.1, read as the reverse complement.
CAAACCCTTTCCGACGAGCACGAAGGCAACCTTATCCTTTCGCCCTACTCCATCTCCACCGCCCTCGCCATGGTCTATGGCGGTGCGCATGGTGAGACCGAAACTCAAATGGAAACCACCCTACACTTCGGTGGACAAGGCGCCACCCATCCCGCATTTTCCCACCTCCGAAAAACCATCAATGCGGTTCAAGAAAAAGGGCACGTTCAACTCAGCGTCGCCAACTCGCTCTGGCCACAGGTCGATTACACCTTCCTGCCCGACTACCTCGCCATGACCCAGGAGTTCTACGGGAGCGAAATTAAACTCGTCGACTTTAAAACCAACACCGAAGGCGCGCGGCAGGAAATCAACGGATGGGTGGAAGATCAGACGAACGACCGGATTAAAGATCTGATCCCTCAAGGCATGCTCGATCCCATGACCCGCCTCGTGCTGGCCAACGCCATCTACTTCAAAGGAAACTGGGCGCACCAGTTTAAAACCGAGCGCACCCGCCCCGCCCCGTTCAAACTGGCCAACGGCGAAACTACCGACGTTCCAACCATGTCGCAAACCGCCCCCTTTAAACTGGCCCACACTTCGAATTTACAAGCCCTAGAACTGCCCTACGAAGGCAACAATCTTTCCATGCTCATCCTGCTACCCAACGAATCCGATAAACCGCCGGTTTTTAATTTAGACGATCTCGCCGAACTCCAATTCAACAAGATGAAAGTCATGGTACAACTGCCCAAATTCAAACTCGAATCAACCTTTGAACTAGGCCAGACGCTCGCCGCACTGGGCATGCCACTCGCCTTTTCAGAGCAGGCCGACTTTTCAGGCATGGCCGGAACTAAAGACCTCTATATCAGCGACGTTGTGCACAAAGCCTTCGTGGAAGTGAATGAAGAAGGCACCGAAGCCGCGGCCGCCACCGCCGTTGGTATGCGCACCACCAGCATGCCGCCGCAGTTTATCGCCAACCACCCCTTCCTCTTCCTCATCCGCGAAAACAAAACCGGCACCATTTTATTCATCGGCCGCGTCGCTGATCCTTCAAAATAATGGCTCTTCACGGAAGTGCGTTTTTTAGAGCGATTTTATCGTCGGCGGGGAGGTGCTTACGATTCTGAAAGCCGGTTAAAATGAAAACTGCGCGCTACCAAATACCATCCACTTCCCTTCCAGTTGAGGGCCGTCGAGATATTGATACAGTGGAACACCACCTTCAAATGCGAATCGAGCCACTCCTTTGCGATAGTCGATTCCTGCGAGCAGATCCAAACGCGTGGCTGCTACACGATTTGGATTAGCAGCGCTAACCATGCCCTGATCGGCTCCATCAATATTTTCGCGATGCCAGCCATTCAGGCGTAAAGAAACGGCCGACAAACTGCACAGATCCCGCAACAGCCAACCTTGCAGATCGTAGCGATCTCCGAGTCGATAGTCGTATGTATTCTTATGAAGACGAATCGTTGCCTTACCCTGCGCACCCCAGCCCCATCCCTTGGAAAAGCCGGTATAGGTGACAGCGGGAACAAGACCGTATGACCCCGAACCCAGCTGCATGGAATAGGCCAATCGCTTGCCTATGGCATTTTCTTCATCAATCGATCCCGTTGGGAGACTGACCGCCAGGTTGAGCAGCACCTGCTGCACACTCGAACTCCAAAGATCGTAGATCCCCGCCAGCTTAACGTCGCCAAGACCTTCGGTATGAGTGGAGGCTGGAGCCCCCATCATCAGCATGCTCATATCCTTGATGGCGTAGGGCACCATCAGGGCAACCGTAAAACGATCGATTGGCGCATACATCGCACCGACCATATGCATCTGCATATCCATTTCAAGCGGCCTCGACATTCCGCCGCTGATGGAACTGTCATCATCCCGCAATCCCTCCATATGCATGGCCATGTAGCGATACGAAACCATCCAGCCCTTTTTATGGTGGGCGTGGTCGCCCATCACGCCCGCCGGAGCACGCGGCGGATGTTCACACCCGCAAGACGAAGCGCACACACAGGAAGGCTCACACGCACAGGCAGCATCTGACGGCGCAGAATTTGTGACGGCGAAGGCCGAACCTATTAGACCAAAAATAAGAAAACTGATTTGAACGATTTTTTTCATACGTGCCTCTTCTTTTTTATACGGTTCTTAAATAAATTAACCACAACCCGAGCAACCACTGCAATCGGGCATTTCAAACGATACCGGTTTGGGTTCTAAAAATCCGGGTAGCGTTTCGACGAAGGTTTTTATTTCGTCGCGAACACGGCGGAAGCCATCGAGCTTTTCTTCATCGGATGCATCGGGTGGCGAAAGTTTGGGCGGATCGTCGAAGCCAACGTGGATGACCTTACAGTCGATCGGAAACCACGGGCACGTTTCATGAGCGTGGTTGCAGACGGTAATGATATAATCGATCTTCGTGTTTTTGAATTCATCGATGTGCTGCGATTTTTGTCCGGCGATATCGATCCCCACTTCGGCCATTACTTTGATGGCATTTGGATTGAGCCCGTGGGTTTCGATTCCGGCGGAGTAGACCTCAATCTCATCGCTCTTCAGCGCATGCGTCCACCCCTCGGCCATTTGCGAACGACACGAGTTTCCGGTACAGAGATACAATAAACTAATTTTTTCAGCCATGCCTTTTCCTCTTCATTAAAAATTTAACCCCGAAGGCCGGAAGAACACGAAGGCAACCATTCCCGCCTTCGTGACCTTCTCTTCTTCGTGGTAAAAACACACCTAGCGTTCCTTAAACCAATGGGTGGTCCGGTTAGCGAATCCGACGAGCCAGAGCATGATCGGCACTTCCACCAGCACGCCGACGATGGTGACCAAGGCCACGGGTGAGCTAGTTCCAAAGATAGCGATGGCGACGGCCACGGCCAATTCAAAAAAGTTGGAGGCGCCAATCATTCCTGCTGGAGCGGCGATATTGTGCGGTAACTTAAGTGCTTTTGCCGCGAGGTAGGCGATGAAGAAAATCAGCACGGTTTGCAGCATCAGCGGAATGGCAATTAAGCCAATGTGCAACGGATTTCCCAAAATGACTTCGCCTTGAAAGGAAAAGATGATGACGAGTGTCAGGAGCAAGCCAATGATCGTGATGTTTCCAAACTTTGGCAGAAAGATGTTCTCGAAATAGTCCTGCCCTTTTGTTTTGAGCATGTGACCGCGCGTCAATACGCCGGCGGTCAGCGGAACAACCACAAATAAAACCACGGAGAGAAAGAGCGTATCCCACGGCACGAAAATATCGCCGATGCCGAGCAACAATTTAACGATCGGCACAAACGCCACCAAAATGATCAGATCGTTGGTAGCAACCTGCACCACGGTGTAGGCGGGATTGCCTTTCGTGAGATGACTCCAGACAAAAACCATGGCCGTACACGGGGCAGCACCCAGCAAAACCGCGCCGGCTAAATATTCTTTGGCCAAGTCCGCTGGAATAAATGATTTGAAAACCACATAGAAAAAGAGCCACGCAATGCCGAACATGGTGAAGGGTTTAATCAGCCAGTTCACGACCCAAGTAATGAAGAGCCCCTTCGGATTGTTGCCCACATCCTTCACGCTCTTAAAATCGACCTTCATCATCATGGGATAGATCATGATCCAAATCAAAATGGCCACCGGGATGGAAACCTGCGCAATTTCCAACCGACTCAAAAAGGCCGGAATGGACGGTAGAAACTTGCCGATCAAAATACCGCCGACCATGCAAAGCACGACCCAGACCGTTAAATATTTCTCGAAGAAGCTAATCCCCGAATCGTCATTTTTTTCACTGCTCATATCGTTCTCTTTTTGGAGTTAATAAAGTCGAATATCGCCGACCTTCTGACTTTCTGACCTCTTTCGGCGCTACGGACAACACGCTTCGCCGCGTTGTTGGCGGCAGAGGTCTTCCCGGGTGATTCCTATAATTCTTTTTAACGCCTGAAAATCTGCCACGAGTTCGTCCGCGCCCGAAAGCGAATGCGCCAACCAGTGGAAAAGTGGTTCCGATCCTTCCGGCTTGCGGAGCGTATAGTAAACCCATCGGCCCTCTTTTCGGCTATCTACTAAGCCTACCTTCAGCAAGATTCCCAAATGACGCGAGGCCGTTGCCCCGCTCACCTGGAGTAGCTCTGTGATTTGACAGGCACAGAGCTCGTCAAAGCGCCATAACGCGGCGACCACGCGCATCCGATTTTTGTCTGATAGTGCCTTCAAGGCTTCCAAGGTTGTTTCCATGGGCACTCTTATAGTTAGCTATTTAGCTAACTGTCAAAGTGAAAATACCGTTGTTTATAGATTCGTTGGAAAAATATGACTAGTAGAGTAGAGAGCAACGGGCGGCGGTTGCGTAAGCAACACCCTTCCCGCTGCTCCCCCTCGTCGAACCGGACGTGCGGTTTTCCCGCATCCGGCTCTCCTGTAAACTTTCCATCATAAACGTACTAATCCTAACTTTTCGAGGTGTCGATAATGACTCATTCCTTTCG
>JAUUYK010000150.1 GCA_030588285.1 Kiritimatiellales bacterium | reverse complement strand
ACACTCGGTATCATCGGCTTTGGCCTGTTCACCTTGACCGCTCTGCTGAAGGTGTTTATTTATGTTGAAACGGGCGCCATCAGTAGTCAGAACGAACCCAAAGCCCTCGCCGATAAAAGGAATGCGCAATAAAGAAAAGATACAATACTTGATCGGTTTGATTGGTCTGCTTTAGACTATCCTCTTTCAACTCAACTAATAGACCGGAAGGTGAATTTCCATGGCCATGATCCCTTTTGACGATGCATTTGATATTATTGCTGCACACACGCTGAATGTTGGCGTGGAACCGCTTTGCATTCAAAATGCGGTCGGCCGAATCCTTGCGCAGGATGTCTCGGCTGATATTGATTTTCCGCCGTTTGATAAATCGGCGATGGATGGGTATGCCGGTCGCGCCGAAGATATTTTCCAGTCGATGGAGCTTCTCGAAACCATTCCTGCAGGAAGTTTACCCACCAAAATCGTCGGGGCAGGGCAGTGCTCAAAAATCATGACCGGCGCAAAAGTGCCGGAGGGCGCTGATTGCGTCTTCATGGTTGAACAGTCCGAAGAAGTCGACGGAACCGTGCATTACACCGGAAAAAAAAGTGCCGGGTAATATTTGCAGGAAAGGTGAAGATTTAAAGACCGGCGATGTGGTGCTCAAAGCCGGCACCCAAATTAAACCCGCGCATATTGCCGTACTTGCCGGAGTTGGCTGCGTCGTGCCGATCGTGGCCAAGCGTCCGAAGGTTGGGATTCTCGTTACCGGTAGCGAACTTGTTTCTCCAACGCAAAAACCCTCCGATGCCCAAATTCGCGAAACCAACGGATATCAACTCCGCGCTCAGCTCGAAACGCTCGGCATTGGGTGCAGTTATTACGGTGTGATTGAAGACGACGAAACTCGAATTGAAACCACCATGCTACAAGCCATGGACGATAACGATGTCGTGCTTATTTGCGGCGGGAGTTCGGTCGGCGATTTCGACTTTGTTCCGGTGTTGCTGGAAAAACATTGCGAAAAAATGCTGATCGAAAAAATCAACATTAAGCCCGGAAAACCGCTGATGTTCGCGACCTATTCCAAGGGCGTATGTTTTGGTATGCCGGGAAACCCAGTCTCAACGTATGTATTAATGGAACTGCTGGTTAAACCTTTTTTGAACCAATCGATGGGCCATACTACGGCTCCGAACATCGTGAAAATGCAGCTCAATAAAGAGCTGGAAATCCGGTGTGCACGTCGCCGAACCTTTATTCCAGTATGTGTGGTGGATGGCGGGGTTGAGCGCATTGAATTCCACGGTTCGGCCCATATCCACGCCATGTGCCACGCCGATGGCTTAATCGCCTTTCCTGAAGGCGAAAATGTGTATGAAGCAGGAAGCTGGATCGATGTTCGACTCCTTTAATCGACGTATTAACTATCTGCGGATTTCGGTTACCGACCGTTGTAATCTGCGGTGCAAATATTGTATGCCCGCCGAAGGCATTCAATTGATTCCCCGCGAGCGCATTCTCTCGTCGGAAGAGATTGTTAAAATCACCCGAACCGCCGTCGAACTGGGGGTGACCAAAGTGCGAATCACCGGCGGAGAACCGTTGGTGCGCCGTCGTATCGTCGATTTGGTGGGCCTGATTGCGAGCATCGACGGAGTTAAAGATTTTGGAATGACCTCCAATGCCATTGCGCTTCCGCAGTTTGCAAAGTCCCTGTTTGATGCGGGGCTGCATCGGTTGAATATTAGCCTCGATACCGTCGATCCAGACCGCTTCCGTACGCTGACTCGTTGTGGCGAACTCGCCGATGCCGTGGCTGGAATTGATGCGGCCATCGCGGCAGGATTTAGCCCGATTAAACTCAATTGCGTCGTTCAGGAATCATCCGCCGAACCCGATGCCCGCGGCGTGGCGGCCTTCGGCGAAGCGCGCGGTTTGCAGGTGCGCTATATTCGTAAGATGAATCTGGCGACCGGCGAATTTTGGCAGGTGGAAGGCGGCGATGGCGGCAAGTGTTCAACGTGTAGCCGATTGCGGCTTTCGAGCGAGGGTAAACTTTATCCGTGCCTGTTTAGCGATTTATCGTACGATGTCCGCGAAATGGGCGTTGAACAGGCCCTTCACGCCGCGCTGAAAGGGAAGCCCCAAAGCGGGGGAAAATCCGCGCGCGAATTTAATACGTTAGGAGGATAACATGAAAAAACTTTCACATATTGGCGACGATAACCGACCGAGTATGGTCGACGTAAGCCATAAACCGCCGCAAAAACGAACGGCCACGGCGCGGGGTTTTATTAAACTTGAGGCCGAAACCGTGGTGCTGATTTCAGATAATAAAATGAAGAAGGGCAACGTGCTGCTCATTGCTGAATTGGCTGGCGTGCAAGCGGCCAAACAAACCAGCAACCTTATTCCGCTGTGCCACCCGTTGCTCCTTTCAAAAATCGATGTCAAAGCCGTCGCCGAAGACGAGGGCATTTCGGTGGTTTCCACGGTTATCTGCACGGGCCAGACCGGTGTTGAAATGGAAGCGCTGACGGCGGTTAGTACGGCACTTTTAACAATCTACGACATGTGCAAAGCCGTCGACAAAACGATGCTTATTGGCGGCATTGTCCTCGTCGAAAAAGTAAAGGAAGAGATCTGATGGCCGAAACATTAACCGTTAAATCGGTAAATATTTCTGAGAACAAGGGCACTAAAAAAACGCCGGTTGCGGAGATTGAATTAAACGAATTGGGATTAGTCGGCGATTCGCATGCTGGCCGTTGGCATCGGCAGGTGAGCCTGCTGGGTCTGGAAAGCTATGTGCGATTTGTTGATCAGGTCGGGCGTATGCTAGAGCCCGGCGATTTTGCCGAAAATATCACGACCGCAGGCGTGGAATTAAAAGAGACTAAAATCCTCGATCGCTTTGTGTCTGAATCGGTGGAACTAGAAGTGACTCAGATTGGAAAGAAGTGCCATTTTGGCTGCGAAATTATCAAAGAAGCGGGCGCGTGCATTATGCCCACGGAAGGTATTTTTTGTCGGGTGATTAACGGCGGAACGCTAAAGCCCGAACATACCTTTACCTACGTTCCTCGTGCAATGAAAGTTCAGGTCATCACGCTGAGCGATCGCGCTTCGGCGGGGGAATATGAAGATCTCAGCGGTCCCGAAATTGAGACCCTACTTCTGGCGGGATTTGAATCGACCCATTGGCGTATTGCGGTTGAACGGATTTTAATTCCTGACGATGCGAACCTCTTGCGGAGCCAGTTAGAGTTGGCGAAGGATAAAGGGGTTGATGTAATCTTTACCACCGGTGGAACGGGGATTGGCCCGCGCGATATTACACCGGATGTGGTGGGTCCCATGCTGGATCGTGAATTGCCGGGGGTGATGGAATTTATCCGGATGAAACACGGCGAACGGTTGCCCAGTGCGCTATTGAGCCGCTCCGTTGCTGGAACCATTGGGAATACGCTAGTTTATACCTTGCCCGGAAGTGTTAAAGCCGTTCGGGAATATGTGGAAGAAATCCTAAAAACCCTGCCGCATAGCCTGCTTATGCTCCACGGCATCAATGCGCACTAAAAAAAAGAGCCATAGAAAGCTAATCCGTCTAACGGCATTTATCGGAGGGAATTTAGTGCCATTCAGGATTGACCCGAATGGCACTTAATTAAGGGGTTTTTGCACGGTATTTACTCCGGTGTTTAATCTCTTTCATCGTGCTGCGATGTTCGGTTAAAAGTTGGTAGGATTTGGGCCTTCGTTTAAGACAACGGGGTT
>JAUUYK010000202.1 GCA_030588285.1 Kiritimatiellales bacterium | reverse complement strand
TGGGGCTGAAGAGGTTCTGTTGGGTCGAAGTAGAGAACGTCCTCTTTAAATTGCTTGGCTTGGGCGAGGAGGGAGCCCCGGGCCGAAAAAATCATGCTGGCCCCGTCAAAAACCAGTTCGTCCTGCCCGCCGATGAGATTGCAGTAGAGTAGGGTGGAATCGAGCTTCTGTGCGGTCTGGGTTAATGCATCGATGCGGTCGTTCAGTTTATTGTGATAGTAGGGGGAGGCGGAAAGATTAATGAGCAGATCGATGTTCTTATCGGCTAGCGAAGCAACAGCTACCCCATCGGGGTCCCATGAATCTTCGCAGATGTGCAACGCTGCTCGCTGTCCACCCACTTCAAAAACGAACGGTGCTGAGCCTGCTTCAAATAGCCGTTTTTCATCGAACACGCCATAGTTGGGCAGCAGCATTTTATGATATTCACCGATCTTCTCTGAACCGTGAAAAACGACCGCGGCATTATATTTTTTTCCATTTTTAGAAATGGGGGATCCAACCACCACCGTTGCTTCCGCCGGAAGTTCTTTTTTTAGCCGGAGAAGCTGAGTTTCGCAGTCGGCACAAAAGTGGTCTTTAAGAATGAGGTCTTCGGGCGGGTAGCCCGAAATGGTCAACTCGGGAAAGAGGATCAATCGTGCACCGTTGTTGAAGACATCCCATGCATTGGAAAGAATAAGGTCGGTGTTGGCTTCGAGCGCACCGACCGTGGAATTCAGTTGAACAAGGGCTATTTTCATAGGGGAGTCGTGAAAAATAAGGCGGTTATGCCTTACGTTTCAACGTCTATCTTTTGTAGTTCGGTGCTTCTTTGGTGATCTTGATATCGTGAGCGTGGGCTTCAATGGCACCGGCGCCAGACACCCGAACGAACTGGCCTCGTTCTTTTAGTTCAGTAATATTTCTGGTTCCGCAGTAGCCGAGGCTGGCCTGTAGGCCGCCGCAGTATTGTTTCATCACCTTGCTCACGGTGCCGGCAAATGGAACCATGCCTTCAATGCCTTGTGGAACCAGATCGTCTTCGTCGCTCAATCCATAGCGTTGGCGGCTGCCCTCGCGCGATTTCATGGCATCGAGACTGCCCATGCCGCGATAGACCACAAACTGGCGGCCTTCAAAAATTATTTTTTCTCCGGGGCTTTCATCGGTTCCTGCGAGAACGGAGCCCATCATCACCGTATCGGCGCCGGCCACGAGCGCTTTGGAAATGTCTCCAGAATTACGAATGCCGCCGTCGGCGATTACGGGGATATCGCCTTTAAGCGCGCTGGACGCGGCGTGGATGGCAGAAATTTGTGGAATACCTACGCCAGCCACCACGCGGGTGGTGCAGATGGATCCAGGGCCAATTCCAACTTTTACCGCATCGGCGCCAGCATCGCGTAGTGCAATGGCTGCTTCGCCGGTGGCAATGTTTCCGGCGATCACATCGATGTGGGGGAATTCTTTCTTCACCCACCTTACCATATCGAGAACCCCTTTAGAGTGGCCGTGGGCGGTGTCGACCACCAGCACGTCGACCTCTTCTTGGTTGAGAATTTCGGCGCGTTCGTAGTCGCCCGGTCCCACGCCTGCGGCGACGCGCAGTCGGTATTTTTCGTCGCGATTAAAGAGGGGTTCTTCATTTTCAATGAGTCGCCGAACATCGGCATAACTATAAAGGCCCACTAGTTCGCCTTTTTCAACGAGGGGTAGTTTCCCGATTTTATGCTTTTGCATCAGGTCGTACGCTTGCCGCAGGTTTGTATCTCTCGGTGCTGTGATGCTGGTCGCGGTCATAATATCGGCGACCGGAGCACGTTTGGAGCGGGAAAAACGAATGTCTTTGGAGGTCAGGATACCTGCTAACTTGCCGTTGGTGTCGAGAATCGGGAATCCATTAAAGTTGTAGCCTTTTTCGGCGCGACGGATTGCAATGGTTTCGAGTGTGTCATTAATGTTGAATGTGATCGGATCGGTGATGAGGCCGTTGAGATGATGTTTTACCCGGCTAACCTGTAGCGCCTGGGTGGCGGGGTCGAGATTTTTATGGATTACACCGATGCCGCCCATCATGGCCATTGAGATGGCCATTTTCGCTTCGGTCACGGTGTCCATCGCCGCGCTAAGGAACGGGATTTTAACGCCCACGTTACGGGTGAGTTTGGAGATGATATCCGTGTCTCCGGGGAGGAAATCGGCGTACTGTGTAATCAGCGAAACATCGTCGAAGGTTAGCCCCTCATACGGGAACGTTTTCATAAATTTTTGGATGTATTGGTTTTGGCTCATCTTCTATGTCCTTTTGCCGATTCATTTTGTGCAGATAGGCGGGGTGAGTCAATGAAAAGTTCGTAGTTCCGTCTTTAGGTAGGTGTTATTTTCCGCGCTTAGGCCGTAGATAATAGCGCTTCCCGACCAAATTACAACGGCACAGAGTACCGCCTTAATTTGGAAAGGAAGCCCCAGGAGCAAAAAAAGCACTCCGCCCAACCAAAGGCATCGTAAAAAATCATACGATGCAAACGGGAACACTTTACGATCAGAGCATAGGAATCAGAGGAGTTTTATACAGTCAAAACGTGGTAACGCTCTACGATGTCAACGTGGTCGGTAACACTTCATATTCGATTCTCAACTGCCTAGCCATAGGGAGAAGCTACTCCGTCCATCAGCTGCACGCAAACACAAATGACGCAATGTGCGGGCTGACCCGAATGGCACTTAGTTAAGCCTCTTTGAACGGTGTCTTTTACCTGTAAATACTGCCTAAAAACGACACGAATATATAGACAAGACTTGGCGAGAATGTTATGATCTTGGTATGAATTC
>JAUUYK010000102.1 GCA_030588285.1 Kiritimatiellales bacterium | reverse complement strand
TCATTTTCTGATAGTCAACATTGAGTGTTTCAAATTTTTCAGCCGATGCTTCAGCACGATTATTAGCAGTCAATGCTGCAGTTTTTGCCGATTTAAGACTCGATTCAAGTTTCGCGATTTTCCCTTTTTCAATGGCCAATGCGCTAGAGGCTTCAGTCGTCTTCTTTTTCAACCCGGTAATGCGTTCGGATGCATCTTCAAGCTCAACACGCCCGATGCGAACTTTGGTTTGTTCGTTTTTAACAGCAGATTCTAAATTAGCAACTTTAGCGTTCAACGTATCCTCTGACTTAGTACGATCCGTCTTCATTTTTGAAACAATTGCGTTATGTTCTTCTTCTGAAATTCCACACCCGGTCAACATTCCTAGTGCACAGCCCGCAGCAACCATCATGGCAATATTCTTAATCATCATACTCCTTCTCCTTTTTGTAGTTTAAACACCCCTTCCCTAGTAATGAAGCAGTATAGGAAAGGGTTTTTTAAAATTCAACTCCTGTTCTGCAATATTATTATTTCTTTTACAACGACGTCTTATAGATCCCTTTTGGGAATAGATTTGGCTAGCCATCGCTCTTTCAATGGAACTCTTTTTTATCGCCACTCATGCTTCGGGTACCGCCCTTTCAACTCCTTCTTTAGCAAGGGGTACGAATTGTTCCAAAACGACTGCATATCCTGCGTCTTTTGTTGAGGGCGTTGATTCGGAGCCAGCGCTTCAACCGCCACCGGAATTAATCCAAACCCGATGATGGGAACACTTTTGAGGTCATATAATTTTTGAATCGTTGCCGAAATAACCGGGGGTTGCCCCGGCTCATAACGCACTTTTGCACCAAACCCACTCGGGAGTTTAATCCGTTCCGGCGCCTGCTTATCAACCCACTCCAACTGAACTGCCGAGAGCCATGATTTAACAACCTTCCACACCGACCGCCCCTTGAGGTCGCGTTTACATACCGCCCCTAGACATATTTCCTGCACCATCGCCCGCCGAGCCTCTTCATCGATTTCAGGAAGGCCATAATCGGGGCACCCTGCCGCGAGGCAGTTGACGCGGGCAATCCATTTTTCAACCGCATCATCCCATTTAAGAAGCTCCAATCGACCGGCCAATACTTCTTCGGCCATGAGTTCCGCGGCCAACTGCGGGTCGACCTCTTGCACCATTCGGGCATGAAGTTCCAAGCCCCGGAACGATTTCCAATGCTTCGAAACCACTCGTTTTAGGACTGGGTCAAAAATTACATCCACCTTCTCTTCAATATCATTCGGAAAAAGTTCATCGAGCCATTCCTCGGAAATTGCCGTGCAAAGATTTAGCCGAACGCGGAGGTCGCGCCCGCCCTCAATTTCCCGAATTTCGGAGGCAACCACCAAGGAGCTATCGCGCACCACACTGTCCCGATCTAAATCTCCTGTGCGACCATGCACCACCTCGCAATGCAATGTTCCACTATCGCGCCGTTTCGCCACTTGGTCGGAAAATGCGATCAGAATACACTTTTGTAAATCTTCATCGAGCGGTGCACGGGTGTTCACCCGCAAACCCTCCCTTTCGGCAATGTTCATAAACCGTTCGAAGAGCGGTTTCACCTGCCGAGCGGCACCGCCGTGAACCCCCAGTTTCCGGCAGGCATCAACGTTATAATGATTTTTATCCGCAAACATCCACGCGTGCATCAGGCGTTTGAAATCAGAGATTCCATCTTCGCCCAAAAAGTCATCCCGATTTCCGCGCGTCTGCTTTCCTTTGCTACGTTGAAGAATTGAACGCCCCTGCGTGAGCGCGGCAATCAAGCACGCCTGCCGGACACAGCTATAGTGTTCCCCCGCCAACAGCATCCGCGCGTAGCGCGGATGCATTGGGAACGATACCATCTTCTTTCCAACCGCCGTCAGTGCTCCGGTAGAATCGAGCGCACCCAAGTCGCTCAAAAGCGTCAACGTCTGCTTCAGCGATTTTGGATTCGGGTGCTCTAGCCACTGGAAGTTTTCAATCTCGTTTATTCCGCCCGCCTTGAGTGTTAATACCACTTCGGCCAAATCGTGCCGTAGGATTTCGGGGAGCTCCTGCATCGGGCGGGCCACATGTTCCTGCTCCGTCCAGAGCCGATGACAGGTCCCCGGTGCGGTACGGCCAGCGCGCCCAGTTCGCTGATCGGCCGAGGCCCGGCTGATACGCTCGACCAACAGCGTGTCGATGCCACGATTTGGGTCGTAGCGCGCGATGCGCGCGAGGCCGGCATCAATCACAATCCGAATGCCCGCGATCGTGATTGAGGTTTCCGCAACATTGGTGGCCACCACGACTTTCCGCTGAGCACACTCCCCCACCGCCGCATCCTGATCGCGTGCAGAAAGCTCACCGTGCAACGGCATCACCGCAAAAGTACGGGCACATTTTTTGGCCCGAATTGCTTCGACCGTCCGGGCAATTTCGTAGCCCCCCGGCATGAAGACCAGCACATCGCCCTCCGCGCCCGACTCAATGGCCTTTTCAAAGGCATCGGCGGCGGCCTCCCAAGCGGGACAACGGCGATAGTCGATCCGTTTCGGCGAATAGACAATCTCGACGGGAAACATACGGCCTTCGCTTTTCAGCTCTTTACAGGGCGCAAGGTATTCACGTAAGGGGCCCGCATCGAGCGTCGCCGACATCACAATAATTTTTAAATCCGGCCGCGTTTTCTGTAGGCGTAGGGCCCGGGCCAGCGTGATATCGCCATAGATATGCCGTTCGTGGAACTCATCAAAAACAATCGTCGAAACCCCGCGCAATTCAGGATCGGAGAGGAACTGCCGCAGTAAAATACCTTCCGTCACATAGCGAATCTGGGTCTTCTTTGAAACGTGCGATTCCATCCGCACCTGATAGCCCACCTCGCCGCCCAGTGGCTCGCCTCGCTCAAATGCCACGCGCTTCGCCAAGAGCCGCGCCGCCAACCGCCGGGGTTGCAGCACCACCACTTCTCCGGGACCCGTATTTCCACAATCGAGCACCAGCTGCGGAACCTGCGTCGATTTTCCCGATCCGGTCGGCGCCTCGATAATAATGCGATTCTCTGAATTCAGCGCCTCCGATAACTCCGTGCGCAGTTCGTAGATGGGGAGTTTCTTCGGATCCATCGTTTTATTCGTCTTCTTCGCCGACGTAATACCATTGGTCCTCGATCTTCTTGAAGACAGAGCATTCGTGGTGACGGCCGGGGCCGGAGTCGGCGATGTATTCGGCCATGAATTCAACACGACCTTCTATATCGATTTCGGAGCCCGCGTCCATTGCAACGACGTGCAGTTTAAGCCATTCGACTTGCTTCATCCATTTGCGGATCGATTTTTTAAGATCGGGCGTACGCGAATCGGGGTACGTGGTTTCAACGAGGTAGTCGACCTTCTTTAAGATATAGGCGGTATAGCGCGAGCGCATAAGCTGCTCGGCGGTTTTTGCAGTATGGTGTCCGGAAACGAAAGCTTCGCAACAGTCGCTAAAATCGGCTCCGCTTCCGCAGGGGCATTTATCAAATTTCATTTCATCAGGCCTCTAAATTTTCCACCGATTTCGCAGAGTACACGGATTAAAATCTGAGAATTCGGTGGATTGTTTTTTCATCAGGATTCCAGGGCTTCGGCGGTTTTTTCCCATTGGGTTTCCAGCGATTGGATCTCGGATTGAATTTTGGCGAGGCGGGCATTGATGGCGGCGAAATCGGCATCGCGGCGCGACATCATTTCGGCGGTCAGTTCCGTCTGTTCTTCGGTTAATTTTTCGATCTTTCGCTCAATTTTCGTCAGCTCTTTTTCCGCTTCGCGCTGTTGAGCTCGGGCTTTGCGAGCATCTTTTCCTTTGACCTCTGGCCCTGCGGATGCGGCGGGCGTCGCCCCTCCAGCAGATGCTTCAGGGGGCGAAGTTCGCCCCTCTAGTTTCTCTAAATAATAATCGTAGCCGCCGGGGTAGCGGGTGACGCCGGTTTGATCGATCGCAATTATTTGATCGGCAATATTGCGAACAAATGTGACATCGTGGCTCACCACACAAACCGCGCCTTTATATTCCTTTAACGCCGTTTCGAGCGCTTCACGACCGTTGACATCGAGGTGGGTTGTGGGTTCGTCGAGCAGAAGAAAGTTGGGAGGATTAATGAATAGGCGGGCGAAGGCGAGTCGTATTTTTTCGCCGCCGCTGAGCACTTCGCATTGCTTAGAAATGGAATCGCCACTAAACCCAAAACCACCCAATAATTTCCGCACATCGGATTCCGAAGCGGCGGGGTTGCCGTCTTTCACAATGTGATAGACGGTTTTTTGCGGGGGCATGGTTTCGGCAAAATCCTGACTCTGATAACCGATCACGACCTTGTGTCCGAGCACGCGCTTGCCTTCGCTCAACGGAAGCGCCCCAGCAATCGAGCGTAGCAAGGTGGTTTTTCCCATTCCGTTGTAGCCCACGAAACCAATTTTTTCGCCGCGGTTAATATTTATATCGAGGTCTTTAAAAATCCATCGTTGCTGGTCGTAAGTCAGTCCTGATTTTTCGAGGCGGATTATTTCGTGCCCGCTATGTGGTGGGTCGCCGATTCGAATTTTGGAGAGGTTGGCTACGGTGGCGGGATTCTCCAGCCTTTCGATTTTTTCGAGCTGTTTAATGCGACTTTGCACCTGCGCGGCTTTGGTGCTTTTGGCACGGAATCGACGGATGAAACTTTCGATTTGTTCAATCTCGCGATCCTGATTTTTCTTGGCGGCGATCTGATGATAGATCCGGTCTTCGCGCTCTTTTAGATAATAGTCGTAGCCGCCTTGATAGCGCGTGGTGTTGCCGCTGGCAATTTCGAGGGTGATGGTGACGAGCGTGCGGAGCAGGTAGCGGTCGTGTGAAATGAGCAGCATCGTGCCTTCATACGCACGGAGGAATTTTTGCAACCACTCCACCGCAGGAAGGTCGAGAAAGTTGGATGGCTCGTCGAGCATCAGCAAGTCGGGGTTG
>JAUUYK010000171.1 GCA_030588285.1 Kiritimatiellales bacterium | reverse complement strand
AGTTATTGAGAGCAAACGCGTTTAGCTGGGAATGAAATGAATGAAGCGAATCTTATCTAATTTAAATTCAATTTTATCCGTAGTGTTGGCGACGGTGCTTGTGCTGGAGATCGGGTATATTGCTTTGATGAATCCGATGCGCATTAATTTGAGCGACCGGACGTATTATCAGCTATCGGAAAAAACGCTCAATCTATTGGATGAGCTGGAAAGTCAGGTTCATATAACGGTGTTTTTTCAGGAGGAGCATAAGCTTTATCTGGATATTGAAAACCTATTGGAAGAGTATGAATACCACTCGCACAATATCACCATAGAATGGGTCGATCCGACGCGCGATCTGGCTCGTATGGAAAAACTGGTCAATAAGTACGGTCTGACTGAAGCGCAGGTTGTTGTCTTTGATATTGGCGGAAAATTTTCGGTTAAAAAACAATCTGATATTGCAGATGTCGCGCTTAAAAGAGGAATGCGGGAGCCCTCGATTATTGCATTCCGAGGCGAGCAGGCTTTTTCCAGTGCAATCTATGGGCTGATACAGGGCGATACGCCGATTGTCTACTTCCTGGTGGGGCACGGAGAGCGGCGTATAACTGATTTTGATCAGACATCGGGATTCTCCAAAATCGGCACCATGGTGCTTCAGGATAACCTGGAGGTTAAGGAGTTGGTGCTCAGCGGGGAGAAGAAGGTTCCTAAAGATGCCGCCGCAGTGGTGATTGCCGGACCGGTGAAAAAAATGAGTTCGGTTGAAGTGGAAATGATCGAGGACTATTTAAACAGGAATGGACGTGTCATAATTTTGCTCGATGCGCTGAAAGAAACCGGCCTCGAAAATTTCTTGCGGCGGTGGGGGGTTGCACTTCGGTACGACATTGTGGTTGATCCAGAAAATACATTGCTTGGAAGTGATGTTCATATTCGGCGGTATAATGACCACCCCATCAGCAAAAAAATGAATTCCATCGTCCAGTTTATTTTGCCCCGCTCTATTGAACCATTGGTCGATGGCGAGGATGTTGGGTTTGCCGAAGATCGCCCCTCGGTTCTTCCGCTATTTTACACGTCGGATAAAAGCTGGTCGGAAACTCAAGTGGAAGAAACCACCGCAAAATTCGATAAAGATACGGGCGATAAACGCGGGCCATTTTCATTGGGAGTTGCTATTGAGCGAGGCGCTACTCAGGACGTACTGGATGTGCAAATAGAAACCTCGCGGATGGTTGTTTTTGGCGATTCCGATTTTGTGAGCAATGGAAGCATGGTGGGAGGAAATTCCGACCTGTTTATGAGTGCATTAAATTGGCTACTCGACCGTGAAGAGTTAATTGCGATTGCCCCAAAACCGATCGAGGAAGTTAAACTTAGCCTTTCCCGCAAGCAACTGAACAACATGTCCTGGCTTACTGTGGCCGGCCTTCCTGCCCTTGCAATGGTTTTGGGTTTGCTCGTTTGGCTCCGTAGACGAAAATAGGATTTTCCATGAAAAGTCGTTCCAACTTAATTTTATTAATCAGCATTGTTATTCTCGGAATCTTTATTGGGATTCAGGAATCGATACGGGCAAAAACCCGAACTCAAATCGTTGATAGTGTTCGGTTATTTAATCTCGATGTAAACACGCTGTCTTCGATTGAATTTAAATATACCAACAGCGTTGTGCGATGCGAAAAAGAAAATGGCGTTTGGATGGCTGGTGACCAGGGTGAAAATATGGGTCGGGCGGATGAAGCGTTGATTCAACGCATGGTTTCCGGATTGAATTCCATGGGGAAAGGCACAACGATTACCAGCAAAAGCCTGGAAGTTCGGGGTTTAGATTCCTCTGAATATGGCTTTGACCAACCGATTGCAGAAGTTACCGCGCTTGATAATCAGGGCCGGCATCGTTGGTTGGTCGGGCGCAAAACACCGCTTGGAAATATGGTCTATGCTCAAAAAAACTCTTCCGATGAAATCTATACGATATCAAATAAATTGTTGTTTATAATGCCGAGCAATTACGATCACCTGCGTGATCGAATCCTTTTCCCCGGGGAGCCTGCGGGGGTACGACGGCTTGAAATCCGAGGCTCTGCTGGATTCATTCAATTCGTGAAAGATCCAAAGATGGGGTGGACGATGCAACAACCCATTGCCGCTAAATCAGATTTAAAAGAGGTGGAACAGTTTATCAGTACGCTGTATCAATTCCGTATTGAAGATTTCATTGCAGATAATGTATCTGATTTTTCCGTATATGGCCTTCACGGTGTAGCGAGTCAGATTTCAGTTGAAAGTGGCGAGGGAACATCGCGCATGCTGGTTGTTGGAGATGATATTCCGGATCGTCCGGGATATGTATATGCACGGCGAGCTGATGACACATCAGTATTCTCGCTCCCCACCCAGGTGAGTAAACTATTTACCTTGCCCGCAGAACGGTTCCTCGATGCCCGGGTTATTTCGCTTCCGCCCGAAAAAATTTCGTCAATTGAAATTTCAAAAGGAGAAGAACATCTATCGCTTGAGATGAATCCATCTTCCGGTTGGGCTATTTCAAACCCCGTGGTTTGGCCGGCCGATACGAAAGCGGTGGAGGATTTTTTGGTCTTATGGGATAATGCGGTTATCGTTGATTTTAATGTAATTACCAATGATATTTCAGTCGAATGGAATTTTGAATTTGGTTCTGTAGACGCCGGAGTGACGAATCGTATTGAGGTTCTTTCCGCCAATGGAAATCGGAGTGGTTTACTCATTCGCCGAGCGGATAATTCCATCTTTTATCAGATTAATCTGCCGGTAATTCCCTCTAACTTAATTAATCCATTACAGTATAAAAATCATGAAATATGGAAGTTGAATAAACTGGATGTGAATAAAATTTCACTGTTGAAAGGCGATCAAACAAAGCAGGTAATGGAACGTCAGGAAGATCAATCTTTTGCGCTGACAGAAGGAAAGGCGCCTTTGCCATTAAACCAAGCTGCTTTCGATCGGCTTTTGATGACATTGGAGCATATTGAAACCTCCGAATATATCATTCATAATCCGCGGGATCTCGAAATTTATGGGCTTGCTCAGCCCGCTCTTGAACTTCATGTCAGTCTTTCGAGTTCAAATGATCTAGGGCGAGTTTTGCTGATAGGAAATGAAACACCGAATGGGTTTTATTCCATGGTTAAAGGCCGCGATGTCGTTTTTTATCTCGATAAACTACTGATTAATGACTTGTTTCCGAACTTGATAAACGAACGAAATTCAATGGATCCGCTTACGGAATAAATGAATATAACAACGTTCAGCCAACGATTAACCAATCGGGCGTACCGAGTCGTTAGAGGCTTGGTCCTTTGCTTGAGTATATTCATTATTATTTTGATTTGCGCCTTTCTGTTCCTCCGAATCT
>JAUUYK010000178.1 GCA_030588285.1 Kiritimatiellales bacterium | reverse complement strand
CAGTTGAAATGCTTCCGAAAAACTCGGGAAAAATAGAGTGGATCATCGTATCCAACGGATCGGGCAATTTCACAAATGGGACTGTTGGGCATGGATTGCAACCGTTCGGCTGCGCGTTCCAGACGGTATTCAACTTGATATTGCTTAAAGCTACGACCGGTCACCTTCTTGAAGGATCGTGTTGCGCTAGAGGGACTTCGCGCAATCAATTCGGCCGCATCGTTCAACGATAACTCTCGCTCGGGAAACTGTTGAACCTGGTCAATAATGGGCTGAATAAGGTCGTAGTCTTTATGATGAATCAACTGTTTGCTGATGACAAACTCAATGAGAAGCTGAAACATCGAAAGCAGTGTATCGATTTTTCCTTCAGGAAAAATCGGCATTTTTTCATATTCCGCTTGCAGGATACCGTTCCCCTGCTCTTTGTCCCACTGGGCGGAATAGCACGATATTTCTGAAGAAACTTCGCTACGGAACTGTCCGGGCATCACAAATCCCGCCAGTTCATTTTCAATATACAACGGAGCAACAGCTTCCTTTACACCGGCGTGACAGGTGTAGGAAACCATTGTTCCCTGCTCCAACGCTTCGAGCATCATTTTCCGGTCTAATTCCCGGCATTTTGAATTTAACCCAAGAGTATTGCGCAATAAAGTGCAGTAGGTGCAATTTGGTCGCCCTACCGAATCAGGATAGATCAGCTTTCCCTCTGGACTAAACAACGAAATGCGAATGCCATGCAGTTCCGTATAGAGGTCAAATATTTCTGCGACCTCCCGACTTATTGTATGATTTAAGGATTCAAGCATATGGATAATAAACCATCTTGGATCCGATTTGTCCATGTCTTTGCCACGTTATCCCATGGCGTACCCCCGCTCCTTTATCCTATAGTGGCTACTTATTATTTTTGATTCTGGAGAATTTTTCTATGTACGATAAAAAGTTAGTTGAGCAGGCCATTTCCATCCACACCGAAACCTACGGCACCGAACCTACGACCATTTCGTACGCCCCCGGTCGCATCGAAGTTTTGGGAAATCATACCGACTACAATGCGGGCACCACCTTTTCTGCCGCCATCAATATGGGCCACTGTTTCTGCATTTCCGCTTCCGAAAAATCAGGTGTTCGCCTCACGGCGGGCGACCTGCGTGAAACCACCGAGTTTGATCCCACCACCAGCGATCGCCTAGAGAAAAAAATTCAATGGGCGAACTATGTAAAAGGGGTCATGTTTTATCTAGGCGATCAGAATGTGCATATTACAGGGGTCGACTGTACATTTCTCGGTTCCATCCCAATGGGGGCCGGACTTTCCAGCTCAGCCGCACTCGAAGTGGCCACGGCATTTGCCGTGCTGGACTATACCGGCAACGAACTCGATAAAAATGAAATTGGAATTCTCGCCCAAGCCGCTGAAAACAATTTTGCGGGATGCAACTGCGGCCTGCTCGATCAGTTTTCCAGCATCTACGGCGTACACCACGGGCTGATTCACTCCGACTTCCGAAGCCTAGAAACCTACTCCGTTAAACTGCCCGACGATGTCGTCTTTTTAATGATCAATCCGCACATTCAACATGCCCTTGCCGACTCTCCGTATAACGAACGACGGGTGAGTTGCGAAAGAGCCGCCACCGAGCTCGCGCCCCTGATCGACCATCCGGTGAAAAGCTTGCGCGATGTTTCGTGGGAAGAATTTCAAGCCCATAAAGAATCGATCGATCCCGAGGCCGCCCAACGCGCCACTCATATTATCGGCGAAATTACCCGTGTCGAAGAAGGGGTAAAATTACTGGCCGCAGGAAAACTAGAAGCCTTCGGTCAATTCCTCTTCGACTCGCATGAGACCTCCCGTACGGCCTTTGAAAACTCGTGTGATGAACTTGATATTGTGGTTGAGGCCGCCCGCGAAGCCGGCGCTCTCGGCGCACGTTTATCAGGCGGAGGCTGGGGCGGCAGTGTCGTGGCTCTTGTGAAGGCGAACGAAGCCGATGCAATCTGCGAAAAAATTATTGCAACGTGCAAAACCAAAGGTCTTGACCCCACTGCTGAAACGATTATTCCATCGGCCGGCGCAATGGTAATTAAGGAAATAAAATGAAAGTATTAGTCGCCGGCGGAGCCGGATATATTGGAAGTGTCACCACCCAAATGCTCTGCAACGAAGGGCACGATGTCGTGGTATTCGACAACCTCGAACGCGGACACCAAGAAGCCATCGATCCTCGTGCAAGTTTTGTGCAGGGCGATCTGCGCCATAAAGAAGAAATTAAAAGCGCGATGCTCGCCGAACGTCCGGATGCAGTCATCCATTTCGCGGCGTATATAGAAGTGGGCGAATCGATGAAAGAACCCATGCCTTTCTTCGAAAATAACGTGAGCGGATCGTTGAATTTAATGACGGCCATGGTTGAATCCGGCTGTAAAAAACTGATCTTTTCTTCCACGTGTGCCACCTACGGAACACCCGAAAAAATGCCGATGGATGAATCGCTTCCGCAACATCCTGAGAGCGTCTACGGCGAGTCTAAATATCTCTGCGAACACATTTTTAAATGGGGCGAAGAAATTCACGGCATTGAATGTGTCTTCCTCCGCTATTTCAACGCCTGCGGCGCCACCGAACAATACGGCGAAGCCCACGATCCCGAAAGCCACCTGATCCCGCTGATTCTACAAGTGGCGCAGGGGAAACGGGATAAAATCTTTATCTTTGGCGACGACTATGAAACCCGCGACGGCACCTGCGTGCGCGACTACATCCATATCAAGGATCTAGCTCAAGCCCATATTCAGGCGCTCAAGCCCGGCTTAAGCGGTGGATATAATCTGGGTAATGGCGATGGATATACCGTGAAAGAAGTGATTGAAGTGTGCCGCGAAGTTACCGGACATCCTATCCCCGCCGAAATGCAGCCGCGCCGCGCTGGCGACTGCACCGCTCTTGTGGCCGATGCCACCAAAGCAAAAACCGTTCTTGGATGGGACCCGCAATTCGCCGATCTTAAAACGATCGTGCAAAGTGCGTGGGACTGGCACCAGGCTCACCCGAATGGGTATGAGGAGCAAAAGGGTTGAAGAGTTAAAAGGGGTTGAAGGTCGAAAAGTCGAAGGTCTGAAGGTTTAAGGTCCAAAGTCTAAGGTCTAAAAAAGCCGTCCCGCAACTGTATGCGGAGCGGCTTTTTTGGCAAGAGGCGACAGAAACCTGAGGTTAGGACCTTCGAGGCGGAAAGAGATCCGCCTTATCGAAGGTGGCCCAATGAGGCCACATCAGTGCCGGAGGGT
>JAUUYK010000130.1 GCA_030588285.1 Kiritimatiellales bacterium | reverse complement strand
GTTCGGTATTCTGCACGCGTTTTTTTCTGTTCGGAGAGCACTTGTTCGAATAAGGCTTTGTCGCCTTTAAAGCGCTCGTTAATAACGCGTTTAATTTCATCGTTCACATATTGGTCGGGGATCTGGCCGCCTTTAACGGTGAAGGCTTCCATGATCAGGACGCGTTCCACCATGTCGGTGCGCGCTCGGATAAAGGCTTTTTTGAGTTCTTCTTCAAGCCGAGGGCTTTTGAAGTTGCGGTAAATTTCCGGCAGAACCGGGGCGAGGGATTCGCGAACTTCACCGCGGGTGATTACCCGATCGTTCACTTTTGCCGCATAGCCATCGATCTCGATCGAGGTGGGTTGTTGAGGTTGCTTCATCAGGCTAGCCTGTCCAAAAACAAGCAGGGGCGTGGCGAAAAGGAGTAGAATTTTTAGGGCCAATTTCATAGGGTTTGAATATAGATAAAGGGGGAGTTCGGCGCAACGACGAAAAGCACTTCGTCGAATATTCTTTACCCTTACCTGCTGAAATGTGCTACAACCCGCGATTATGAATGAGCAGATAATAGAATTTTCAGAGGTTGGACGGGCAGGCATTGTGGCTATTGTAGGGCGAACGAACGTGGGGAAGTCGACGTTGGTGAACCATTTACTTGGTGAGAAGGTCAGTATTGTCAGCGATACCGTGCAAACCACCCGCAATTTGATTCGCGCAATTCTTACGGAGGAGCGCGGTCAAATCGTTTTTCTCGATACTCCCGGCGTGCATAAAGCCAAGGGCGACTTAGGTAAAAACCTAAACAAAATGGCGCGTTCATCCGTGGAGGGTGTGGACGCCATTTTGCTGGTGATGGATGGATCGAGTAAGCCGGAGTTGGAGGATGATGGCTGGTTTCGTCGACTGGCTCGCGAGGAAAATCCCTGTGTGATTGCGCTAAATAAAAGCGATCACGGCACTAATTTTCATCCAGCATATAAAGCGCTCTGGGAAGAGATTAAGGCGGAAAAAGAGAGCGCGCAGGAACCAATATGGACATCGATTTCGGCATTGAATGGCGAGGGTATGGCGGATCAACTCAGCATCCTGTTTGAGAAAATGCCCGAAGGCCCCGCACTTTTTCCGGACAACATTCTCACGGACTATCCGCGTACTCTAAACATCGCGGATGTGATCCGGGAAAAGTTATTTCATCGGTTGCACGACGAACTACCACACGCCGTAGCCGTTTGGGTTGAAGATATTCATGAAGGCGAAAAAAAGTGGACGGTCGAAGCCTCGATCTATGTGGAACGGCATTCTCAGAAGGGAATCGTGATCGGCAATAAGGGGCGTTTGCTTAAATGGGTACGGGAACAGGCTGAAAAAGAGCTCTACGAAATGTACGGCGTTCGTTTCAAGGTTACGCTTTGGGTTAAGGTCGAGAAAAACTGGCGCAAAAACTTCTGGATTCTCAAAAAACTCGGTTATGCCTAAAGATCCGGTGCATGGATTGAATTTTTAGCGCGCATTTATTTTCGGGAAAATTATTATCGAGTCTAAATGGGGTGGATATTTGGCTTTATATTTTCTGACCATTAGAAATAATGCACCGTAACCCTTGGGAATTTTAATGCCGAAAACTTATGTAGCCATTTTGACGTTTTTATCGCTGGTTTTTGCTCAGAATATCGTTGCGCAGGAAGTGGTTCCGTCCCCGATAAGCATTCTGTTTCCGAACATTAAAGCTTCGTTGGACGATGGATTTTTTGTGCTAGCCGAACAGCAGGCTGAAGGTGTTTTGCGAGGAAATCCCAAGGAAGCAGAAGCGCACGAGGCGATTTTGCTGCTGAGCCATGCACTCTGGGGGCAAAAACGGTATTCCGAAATGGTTAAACTTTTGGCGGGATATACCCGCGATCCAGGCATGATCTACTGGCGCGCGAGGGCCTATTTTGAACTGAAAAGTTATGATGCTGCGCTGATGGTTCTTGCCCCTGCAAATGAAATTATTTCCGATAGTCGATATGCGCCGGCGGCATTACGCCTTCGAGGGCGCATGGAACAAGCGATGGGAAGCTTGGCGTCTGCCGAGAAAACATATACTCAGTTTGCCCAAACCCATCCGCAAAACCTGGCGCGGATTGAAAATCAGTTTGATCTCGCTGATGTTTATGCGCTCCAGAAACGTTTTCCCGAAGCCATCGTGGAATATGAAACCTTAGCCACCGAAAAGGATGATTCGGCCGCACAGCGCGCTCAGTTGAAACTCGCGCATGTGCTTTATACGCAGGGGGCGGATGAACATGTGAGTCGAGCCCGAAACCTATTCACTGCGTTAGCCACCAATGAACTAACCCGATTGGCGTATCGGATTGATGCCTATCTGGACCTCGCCGCACTGGAGGACCAGACGGGGCAGAAAGGCGCTTCCTTTTCGGCAATGCGCAACGGCATTGCCCTGTCGCCCGATGCGCGCCAACGGGTTCCGATCAAACTTGCGTTGGCTCGAATGCTATTACTCAATAACGACACCGTCGGGGCCTTAAAACTGCTAGAAGCGTGCCGGGCGGAAGCCCCGAATGAACGGGTGGCTGCCGAGCTTCAACTCGAAAAATCAAAAGCATTATTGCAGGCGAAGCGGTTTGGTGAGGCCGATGAGGGATATCAGATTTATCTGGATGTTGCGAACGATGCGGGGGGACTTGCCCATGCGTATTATGGAAAAGGACTGGCGCTTTGGGCGCTGGAGCGGTTTGCTGAATCGGCCGCCGTTTTTGATAAAGCCGTGAAGGCGTTAGACGATCCGTCGATGCGAGCAGATGCCCAATTTAAATCGGGCGATGCCTACTATAAAGCGGATAAATTAGAAGAGGCAGAAAAACGTTATCGCGCATTTATTTCCGACTTTCCCGTGCATAAAAATCTACCTAATGCGCTCTATCAACTGGGGCTTTGCCTCGCCAAAATCGGCCGTCGCGCCGAAGCTTTAACCACGTTTGAACTGTTAGAGAGTGTTCATGTCGACAGCCCCTTCGCCGAAAAGGCGGCGCTGAGTTCTGCGGGGCTTATTGTGGCCAATCAACAATGGAAAGAAGCGCTTCAAAAATATACGGAGATCGGCCAGATCTACACCAACTCCGCCGTTGTTGCATTAAGCCACCATCAGCGCGGCTTGGTGTTGTACCGCTTGGGACGCTACGAGGACGCGGAGCAGGATTTTGAAATCGTGGTTGCTCAATATCCCGATAGTGAAAATGCGCCGCAAGCCTCCTATATGCGCGGGTTTTGTCTCTATATGCAGGGAAAACCCGAACAAGCAGTTGAAACCTGTAAAGCATTTGTCGAGGAATATCCCGATTCTGAATGGACGCCCGAAGTGATCTTTTGGCTGGCCGAAAACTATTTTAATCAGGGTCAATATGCCGATGCCGAACCGCTTTTCCTGCGCATTGTCACGGAGCTAGAAAAGCACCACTTGGCGCCCCGCGCTCTCTATTGGGCTGGACGCGCCTCGGCGGCGCAGTCAAACTATCTGAAAGCGATTGAACGATATAGTGAAGTGACCAAAACCTATCCAACCAGCGAAGTTTTGCCGCAGACTCGCTTTGCACAGGGCGATGCTCTCACTGAACTCGGCGAGTTTGCCCGGGCCATTCTTGCATTTGAAGAGGTTATTAAAAACTATCCCGAAAATGATCTGGTGAATGCTGCCTGGGGACGAAAAGGAGATTGCCAATTTTCGCTGGCGGTGGAGCGCCCGACGCGTTACGCGGAGGCGATGAATTCCTATCAGGCGATTCTCGATCGGCCCTCCGCTCCGCTGTCGCTCAAATTGCAGGCAGAATATAAAGTGGGCCGTTGCCTAGAAAAAACCGCCGTACCCGATAAAGCATTTAGCCGATATATGAATGTGGTTTATACCTTCATTAATGAAAATGTTGAGCACTCGCCGTATAGCGTGATGTGGTTCACCCGCTCGGCATTCGGCGCGGCTACGCTGAAAGAAAAAGAGCGCGATTGGGTGGCTGCAGTTCAGGTGTATGAGCGGGTTGTCGAGGCAAATGTCCCGGCGCAGGATGAAGCCCTTAAACGGATTGAAAAAATTACAACGGAGAACTGGTTGCTGTTCCAGTAACCGGAGGAGACGTATCATGTGGGAACTAATGGTGAAAGGCGGCTGGATTATGTGGCCGATACTGGTGTGCAGCATAACGGCCGCGGTGCTGTTTCTGGAACGGGTATTCCACCTGCATCGCGCGCAGATTAAACAGGACGATTTTTTAAGCGGAATCTACACCATTGTTAACCGAGGCAATACCGCCGAGGCCGTTTCTATTTGCGATCAAACCCCAGGGC